>DATGSA010000039.1:0-7425 GCA_035303085.1 Flavobacteriaceae bacterium | reverse complement strand
TTCCCACTTCAGAAAATATAGCTGCTTTGGTGTATTTTGTAATGTCGTGGGTTACGGTAAATGTTCCAAATGCACCTGAACCTTTTGCGTGCATTCTGCGCTCGGGAATCACTTCACGATCAAAATGAGCCATCTTTTCTAAAAACCAAGTGTCTTGAAGCGACATAGGACCGCGTTTCCCGGAGGTAATCGAGTCTTGATTGTCAGTTACAGGAGCTCCTGCTGCCGTTTGTAATTCCGGGTTTTCTCCTTTTTTTTGGTTTCTGCTGGGGATGGGATCTCCTAAATCATTTTTGTCCATCGGGTTTTTCTTGTCCATATCTTCTTTATCCTTTTCCATATTGATTTGTTTTTAATTTTGAAACTATGAGATGCCTCTGATTTGCTTGGAATGAAAATGGTGTTGTGTTTAAAAATCTATTGTTTTTTATAAGTAAACACCGCTAATCCCGCTAATCTATAGGATTCTTTGTCTCCAAATATAATCCAAATTAATTGTTTTAAGAGGTTTATAGATAGTTATTTATCAGTCGGTGTTTTACCAAATTCAGTTTTGATCCGAGGTTTTGATGAAATGGAGTTCATCAACTCAACAAGATGAATCAAAAGTTTTTATTTAAAAAAAACTCTTTTTCAACAATGCGATTTAATTGCTTTTTAAGGCGATTTTTATCTTGTTTGCTATTTCTTCCCCGTAATAATTCGGGCCGCAGATATGGCATTCTTCAATGGTAAACATTTCCTTGGGTTGATTAGCTGCTTGATAAAGTTTTTTGCCTAATTTATAGGGAACGATTTCATCTTCTGTGCTGTGAATTACCAAAAGAGGTTTATGGAAATCTTTAATTGTCTTGAGTGCATTGTGTTTTTGGCTAACCAAGATTCTTCCCAAAAATCCGGCAACATCTGCTGCCATGTCTTTGTGATTTGAAAAAGCACCTTCTAATACGATGGCATCAATTTCATCTTCTATCTCAGGGGCAATCATAGCAGCTAAGTTTCCACCTAAGGATTGTCCGTAAATCACTTTTTTTGTGTTTTTTATGGCGTTCATATCAACCGCATGATTTACAGCAGACCGACTGTCTTTTAAAATGTTTTTACGCGTTGCTTTGCCTTCTGAAAACCCATATCCGCTATAATCGAATAGAAAAACTTGAAATCCGTAATCCAATAAAGGGATCATATTTTGATACTGCGTATATAAAAACCCTCCATTTCCGTGAAAGTGAATCAGCGTGCGCTTCGGATTTTGATGTTTCGATTTTAAAAGCCAACCGTTGAGGTTATTACCGCTGGAGCTTGGAAAAACAAAACTTTCGATGGTGTAATCTAAACTGAGGGTATCTCCATTTTTTCTCAGAAAAGTAGGTTGATAAGTTTCAGTTTCAACCATTACTTTAAGACTATCAGTTTTGGTGGTGAGATTTATAGTATTTATATTTTCAGGCATTTTTGTAGGATGTAAAAACTGCTTATTAAATGCACAGGAAGATAGAACTAAACTTAAAAGTAGTAGAAGGAGGCTGTTTTTCATTTGAGGTTTTTTCAGAACAAGAATTGATTTTATTATAAGAATTCATACAAAGGTAGATAAAATATTATAAGGAAGTGAAAAGGCTTGGTGCAAGGAGAAAAGAGAAAGAAACTGATATTGTCTTTGTACTTAATCATCTGATTTTAAACATTCAGGCGTTAAGAAGTTCATTAAGTCTGCAATACGCTTTGTAAATTATTTAAACGTGTTGTTTGGTGATGTTTTTGATAGAATTTCTCCAAAAGCTGGAATCACTTTTTCAAAACAATAAAGATTTTTACTCTTCCAGGCTAAGCGTTTTAAATTCTATTCCATTTAAGGAATACACTTCTTGTCCATTATCTTTTATTAAGAGGTTTAGTTTTCCGCTTATCATCTTTTTGTTTTTTTCGATGTATTTATTTTCAATTATTATCTTTCCACTGGTTTCGTAATCTTTCCATTCTTGATCATTAATATTTTGAACCTGATCAGCTATAATAGGTCCAATTGCTTGTTTGAAAGCCACGCTATCGGTTGAGTTATTTTCATTGATTGTAATTTCTCCTAACGGATAAAACCACAAATCCTGAGCAACATGTAAATAAATAGCAAACCCATTATTTGAGAAAAATTTGTGTGTCTGCGTGTGGTTTATATGCTTTGTAATATCAATAGAATAGCTGACTAATTTTAAATCTTCAGAATCATAATATAACCCGGTGTTAGGGACGGAACATTCTGTATTTATTAGGGTGTTGACCCTATATTTTCCAGAAATATTTCTTGCGATTTCATTGTCATTATCATAGAAAACTTTTCCACTAAAGTTAAATTTGACTTCGCCAGTTGTAGAGTTATAGTGAAAATTTGAAATGTTGAATGTAGAAAGCGGATTAAAATTGGGGGTCAGAAAGTTTTTTGTTATTTCAGATCCAGATTGCGGTTTTTCGTCATACCGGACTCTTAATAGATTTCCATCTTTTGAAATTGTAAAATAAATTGAAAAGTTTATTTCATTTTGGTCATAATAATTTGCATTGACATATAGTTTTTCACAGTTTTCATTTCCATAAACCTCTTCATTTATGGAGATATATTCACTTTGATCAATATTGATTTCCAACTTATTTTCTACCTGAGGTTCAAGAGCCGTATCATCCGTACTACAACCGGTCAACCACAAAAAAGAAGCGATAAAAAAAATCTTAGAGGTGAAAATTGTTTTCATATTTTATTTTTTCAGATAATGTTTTTACTATGTCATTGGGTTTAGCCTTGTACGGTTTTATTTTCTCCTTCGATAAATTTTAATTCCAAATATGAGTCCGAGAATGATAAGGATAAAAGGCCAGATATTGGTCAACGCTACAAAAAACCAAATTAAGTTGTTCCAACCATTGCTGAATCCTTTTTTGAATTTCTTTCCAAATTGTGTTTGACCGGAAATGCTTTCATAGAAAGTGATGGTTAAGGTTGAAAGCGAAACTTTATCCTGTAAGTATTTTAAACGACCTTCGATAGATTCAATCTCCGATCGTAATTGTCCGATTTCCTTTTCAATTTCCAATATTTCGGTTACACTCTTAGCTTGATTTAAAAGAGCTATATAGCGTTGTTCAAGTTTCTTTTTTGTTTGAAGTCTTGCTTCAATATCAAGAAACTCCTCAGTTACATCTTCCACATTAATCTCTTTGCGATCAAATCGCTCAACCCCTTTTGTGGCTGCTATTAAGAAATTATCAAAATTTTCTGCGGGGATTCGTATGACAACTGTATTGCTTTTTTTTCCGGTTGAATTATATTCTTCATCTGAAGAAACATATCCTTCGTAATGATCAACCGCTTCTAAAATAGTTTTCTTGGTTGATTTCAAATTATCAGTTTCAAATTCTAACCATCCTTTTTTGATTAATTTTCGCTTTATTACTTTCTCGGTTTGCTGTTTTGGATTGTGTGAGACTATATGTTGACTCTCCGAAGCGTTTTTAGAACCTTGATTACATCCAAAAACCACAAAGAGGAGAAAAAGCCAAAAATATTTGGGTAGAACCGCTGTTTTCATTGTTTGCAATATTAGAAGATTAATAGCATTTACTATTGAATTTTACCGCTTTTAGTTATTAATAACGTGTTAATTTAAGATAAGTTGCTTTGTGTGAGGAAGTAAACAATAGAATCCTATCTGAGAAAGATTTTAAATTTGGTAAGAGGTTGCTTATCGTTTTTTTCTGTAATATTTTCTCTTCCATGATTTGGGGGGTTCATTAGATATTATCTCCAATCCTTTATTGCGTAGCACCATTTCTATCAATTCAGTGGTTTGGCCCAACTGAAGTGCTATATCTTTTATAGGGACTCCTTTTAAATATATTTCTTGTATTTTTTGTTGGTCTATATCAGTGAGGTGTTTGTTATTAGAATCAGCTGTTTTGGGAAGCTTAGCATGAAAATTTTGTAGGGTTTTAAGCAAATCGGTTAGAATAAGAGAACTTAATTTTATTCTTTGTGTTGTTGCATCGTTAAGGGTTGTGCTTGTTTGAACAATTTCTATATAGAAAAATCCATTATTCTGTTGAACCAAATCAATTAAAATATCGGTTTCGTCATATTCAAGTTGAACAGTATCTATAATGGTTTTCATTTCGATATTTTTTGACTTGGAACGAATAAATTATTTTACATAACAAGTATATACTTACAGAAAAATTGCCACTATAACCAATGTTCTAATTTACGATAAAAATATTAAGATATGTGTATTTATTTATGAATTTAGCCAAACTTGAAGTTTAAAGGATTAGAACAGGTTTATTTTTGAAAAAAGGAGCCTTACCTCTTTCAATTCAAACAAGTTTGGGTTGCAAGTTGTTCTTTCCTAGTTCAAAGGAGCTTTAAAATGAAAGACAAACCTAACCCATCAAAAAGCTCCAAGCCCTTGATGGGTTTCAAAAGAGGAGTTTTCGTGTAATATTACAGTATTTTAAAAACAAACTTCAAAGCGCTTCCACAAATTCTGAAAATACCGTTTTATGACGTTCGAGATCTACATTTGGAGAAACTGATACCCGCACGATATAATCTTTGTCGCCTTCTTTGGTTGTGCCTTGGGTTGAAGTGGCCGGGACCGTCCAATAAACTCCTTTTAACTGTCCGTAACTCACACAGAATTTACTCTCCTCCGGAATTTCGGTAATCATCATGTTGATCAGTTTCAGGTTTAAATCCCTTTTATAAGTTTCCCGTTCTTCTGCGGTCTCACCTTTTGTAGGAAGGTCTAAGGAGAAAACCGAAGGTGTAAATCCTTGTGCAGCCAATTCGTGCGAAACGAAATTTATTTTAGCGTCGGGTAAAGTATCGTGAATGAAATCGACAAATTCGCGCGTGTTTTGATAAGCTTCTTTTATTCTGCGATTCATCGATGGCATTTGGGCTGCTAAGGTTTGATATTGAAGGTTGGTAGCTTCGTTATCGCAAAGTCTTAAGTGCTTTTCTACTTTTTTAATCAGGGATTTCGTTTGTTGATTTGCTACGAAATAGCCGGCGGTAGATTGGCCGCCACTTGGGAATTTCGATCCGCTGACGTAAGAGATTGCGCGCATGGTGGAAAGCGTTTCACCTTCGCCTAAAAAATGAACATTCGGACAAAAAGTTTGGTCTAAAATAAAAACCGGGTCAGTGGCAATTTCTCCATCAGTAGTTTTGCGTTGTTGATTTAAAACAGCTTTTAAATCTTTCAGATCCGGAACTTCAACTCGTGGATTTGTTGGGATTTCAGCAATAATATAAGGAACGGCATCTTCTTTAGCGATTTTCGTAAGAATGGTATCGATATTTTGCACCATATCATTATCGCGATCAACGAGTAAATCTACAATTCCAACTTGGTCGATACTTTCCGCTACGCGTCTGGCTTGGTCGTTAGTTCCGCCATAGCAATTTGGAGGAACAATAAATTTGATTTTTTTTCCTTGATGATTTTTCTTCGCATCATCGATCAGTCCCATCATTATCGCATACTGCATAGAAAGTCCGCTGGATGCAACTAACGGTTTGGTAGTGGTATCGGTAATCTCGTTAATCGCTGAGGTAACTTTTGCTTTATCCTGTTGAACATTATGGGCTTGCTTTTCAGGAGATTTTCCGACAAGCAATTTTAGAGCAGACAAGCAATCCGCCGGAGTCATTGCGATGGTTTCTCTTCTGCGTACATGCTGAATGGCAGAGATATAACGATCGGTTTGTTTAACGTTAACTAAAACAATGCTACCAATTTGCGGATGAAGTTTGATATAAAAATCAATCTCAGGGGAGAGGTTTGCTATTCCAATTTCATCTTGTTGAGAGATGAAAATTGTACTTTCATCTGACGGAGAAATCTCCTCAACAGAATCTACTTGTTTTAGCTCAAATTGATAATCATATACTTCTTTCAGCAGGGCGGCATCAAAATAAGCTGGCAATTCCTTGGTATAAAAAATTTGGGTCGGTTTATTATTTAATGCATTTTCTCTTAAAACAGCCAGAATAGGAATTGTGCGAGAGGAAAAGCTGATTACTGCTTTTGGTTGAAGTCCATTTAACTTGGCTATAGCCCATTCCAATACACAAGAAAGTGGATGACCTAAACGGATATAATCATAAGCGGTAGGCAAATTCTCAAGGGCGGATATTTCTGCATTATTGGTCTCAAATAGCTCCTCAAACTGATTTAAGAATTGCGTTTTGGCCAATTCCTCCTCATAAATATCCAACCGATGAGTAGTTAGACGCAACCAGTCTGACGGCATATTTTTCAATACCTTTTTAATATAATTTCGCACTTTATCCTTATTCATAATTTCCTTGTTTTGATAGGGCTATAATACATAAAAAAGATCTATTGCGAAAGGGATATAAGTCAATTTTATGAGGTTTGGGTTGAGGATGTTTAGACAATATTGATAAAAGATTTTGACTTATTTCTCTACAACGAGTGTTTTGGATCCAGCCATAATGAAAACCGATAGTTATCAATAAACTATTTCAAGTCCTCCCCAACCGGGGAAAGATTTAGGAAGAGGATCCAAAACCAAATCCCTTAAAATAAAAAATGAAAGCAGTTAAGTTGGTTTCTCAATTGAATAATACCCATATCAAAAAACGGAAAGTGCCGATTTTTTGAACTTTTCCAAAGTTTTCAAATCGTCCTTTGTACTTTGGAAAAGTTGAAGCGCAGTTGGTTTTCGGGAGTTGTGGGTTTAAAAAGCATCTCATTTGAATTTTTACAAAGTTTCGAATCTGTTCTTATGCCTTTGAAAAGTTAGTAGTTCCATTAAATGGCGGAAATTATAATTGCCTTGTCGTTCAGTTTCTAAAATTGGGTCTTTTAATTCAGTAAAGTGGATTTGTCCAGATAATTTTCATCGGGATAATAAATAAACAAACAAGTTCCATTCTCGATTACTTCCACTACAGGTTTGATCAGTTCTGGAGGTACTGCCGGACAGCCATAGCTTCTGCCCAGCCTTCCGGTTCTATCGATAAAACTTTCAGTGGCATAATCGGCACCGTGCATTATGATTTGACGCGTTTTTGCGTTGTCGTTAAATCCTTTTTCAATTCCTTCAAGAATTAGTGAGAATCCGACTGTTGCTCCCATATTATTGTTTTTAGTCACATAGAAACCGAGACTGCTTTTGTGACTTCCATTTTCGTTGGAAAAGCTCTGGGCAAATTCATCGCCGGTATTTCTTCCGTGGGATACCAAAGTATTGAAGAGCACTTCTTTTTTGACCTTGTCAATCACATATAATCGTTTGTTTCTACTGGTTTGGGAGAAATCTACAATTGTCAGAATATCGGGATTTGCAAGACGACCTTCCTTCTTAAGCTTTTGGTGACCTTTTAAAGCCAATTGTAAAACGTTG
>DATGSA010000038.1:0-18864 GCA_035303085.1 Flavobacteriaceae bacterium | reverse complement strand
ACGCCATCTTCATCGATACGTTTTCTGGCACGAATCCGTTTCGCATTATCCCAAGCAAAAACTAAGGCGGCGATAATCACTCCAATAAGTACAGCCAACGCCAAGTTTTTTAGAAAAACCGTCACCAAAGTAACCAACACCATCACCAAAATATCCGATTTCGGAAACTTGGTAAATATTCTAAAGCTCGCCCATTCGAAAGTACCGATCGAAACCATAATCATCAATCCCGTTAATGCTGCCATCGGAACTTTTTCAATCAAATTGCTTCCAAACATTACAAAAATCAATAGCATAATGGAAGCTACAATTCCCGACAATCTCGCTCTCGCACCGTTGGAAACGTTGATTAAACTCTGTCCAATCATCGCGCACCCACCCATTCCTGAAAAGAAACCTGATAAAACATTCGCTGTTCCTTGTGCCATGGCTTCACGATTACTTTGTCCTCGAGTTTCGGTGAGTTCATCAACTATATTTAAAGTCAGTAAACTCTCAATCAACCCCACTCCTGCAACGATGGCAGCATAGGGAAAGATTACTTGCAAAGTTTCAAAAGTATATGGAATGGCAGGTATGTGGAATGGCGGGAATCCACCTTTAATCGAAGCCATATCTCCTACTGTACTCGTGTCTAAATTAAAAAAGAAAACCAAACCAAAAACAACTAAGATAGCGGTCAGAGAAGCTGGCACTACTCTGGTTAGTTTTGGTAAGCCCCAAATAATAATCATAGTTAAGATTACCAAAGCCAAAAGCAGATATAAGTTTGGACCGGTGAGCCAATTC
The DNA here is from genome assembly GCA_035303085.1 of Flavobacteriaceae bacterium. Classification (GTDB taxonomy): domain Bacteria; phylum Bacteroidota; class Bacteroidia; order Flavobacteriales; family Flavobacteriaceae; genus JAJYSO01. The sequence goes on along the minus strand of DATGSA010000038.1, from coordinate 18,075 downwards.
CCCGAAGCATCTTTAAAATGATCGAGTTGAGACATGAAAATGATAATTGCCAATCCATTTACAAACCCATAGATTACCGGATGTGGTACTAAGCGGATTAGTTTTCCCAACTTTAAGGCTCCGGCTAACATTTGTATTAATCCCGCAAGAATAACTGTAGCAAAGACATATTCTACGCCGTGACTTTTAACCAAAGCTATGATTACCACGGCAACTGCTCCTGTTGCTCCGGAAATCATTCCGGGTCTTCCTCCAAAAATAGAGGTGACCAATCCCATTACAAAAGCTGCATAGAGTCCCGTCAAAGGTGATAATCCAGCTATCATTGCAAAAGCCACCGCTTCAGGAACCAAAGCCAAAGCCACGGTGATCCCCGACAATACTTCAGTTTTATAATTTACTTTTTGTTTGAAATCAAACAAATTGATAATTTTATGCATAATTAAATTCCTTTAATAATTTTGTACGAGCGGATAATTCCCAAAATGAAATTTTCGTGCTTGAATCTTTTAAGATAAACCAACTAAAACACAGTCTTTTAAGCTGTTAAGACGAAGTAATTTCAACAAAAATCTTGCTCTTTTTTTAAAAGTTGCAAAAATAACCTTTTCTCGTAAGATGGCAAATCACAACAGGTTATTTATTGCCGCTGTTTTAATCGGATTAGGAAAATCACCGCAATAAAATTTTTTTCTATTGTTTTTATTTTAACTTTATAGCTATATTGACTTTTATTGACAACAAATATGTCAAACTGCTGTCTTCCTAATCGTAAATACCGTTAAAATTATCACTCAAAAAATGCATAAAAGAATATACATCAAGGAATGGTTAATGCTGAAGCCCTACGACAATCAGTCCATGACTGATGTTTATTATTTAGAACTGAGCAATAAAGTCAAGCAAGCGATTACAAGCGACAAACAGTTATTTATACTTCAACAATATTTGGACAAGGCAGAAATAAATCTTTTGGCTTGTTTTCTAGCGTCATATTTTGAAGATGTCATTTCAGGAACCAATATTTGGAATAGTTTTATAACCATACATCACCGTTTATATCAAAAACAACTTCCCTTTTATATGCTTGATGACTACTATAGAGAGGAAATTAATTTTGAAGATGTCAGTTTTTTAATCTGGTATTTTTTAAATACTGTACAAACAGAGAAATTCATTGCTCCGTTTAATGATTTCATTTATGAAAAAGCTGAAAAAGTGATGGAAGTGCTCGACGATGCTTGGGAATATGCTCCTGAAAATGAGCATCTCAAATCATATTATAACATTGATCACAATGAGAATGATTTTTATATCGCTCGAAATCTAATTAAAACAATTTTATTTAAAACTTATTTATTTCATACCGATACTTTATTCAAATTAAAAGAAAACGAATTCGAAATTGTTCAAAAAAATAAAAATGACCGGAATCTTATGGCATTTTTAAATATGAATAAAGACACCTTAATTCACGAAAACAAAACTCGTTTACTCAACTTAACGGGAAAAGAATGGACTGCTGAAATATTAGGTAAACAGCATCCGTTAAGTGAGGAGTTTTTAAATATATCTCAAAAAATAAACGGTTATTTCTTTTATAAAGGCCAGGATCAGGAGAATATTTTTATCGAGCATATTGCCTCGGATAAAAAATTTAAGCTTACCAAAAAGTCATTTGACGATGCCGATTATTTAGTTGAAATCGATACAATTGTATTTATTGGTATCATAAAATGGAAAGGTGAATGGTGGTTTTCCGGAAACTATTTCCAAATCCCATTTAATGCTGATTTGGTTTTGGATGAAAAGAACTCACAGGAAAGCAGAAATGCTGTCAGTTTTTTAGACGATAAACAGGATAAAATTGAAGAATTGCTCGACAAACAACTGCAAGCTTTTAAAGAATTTAATAACGGCTCACCAATAGCTTTTTTACCGACCGATAAAATTGACGATTTCTGTAAAAGTTATTTCGAATTTTATAACGCGTCCTTAAATCGCTCCGCTAAAAAAATCGAAACAGCTAAAAAAAACATTCGTGAAAACAGTGTTTTTGGCGATAAAGAAGACATTCAAAACCTGGCGGAAACTTTTGAAACAGGATTGGTGTTTTTCAATCCAAAAGGCGGAATCCAAATAGCTTTGAACATCAATTCCGCATTTCCTTTGGAAAACAATCCGTATTATAAAGAGGAAAACAGTAAAGAACATACCGTTCAACTCTTAATGCAAAACAATTACGCTCCTGAACTGGTAATGTTTTGTATTGATAATTGTAAAAACAAATTGTCATTTTTTAATGATGAGCTTGGTGAAGTATATTTAAAAAACATTGATTTTTTATTGCGCTTTTGGAAGACCAACAACTACGAAACACAGCCATTGATAACTTATGCCAAATAAAAAAACATCCGTTTGGCAGATGGAGCCAACAATCACAATATCAACTGTAAAATGGACGGTTATGGCTCGACGGGTAAGAAATCTGAATTTGTCAGAAAAGCTTGATTAAAAATGAGAATTTACTTGTTATTTATTTTGTTATTTATTGCATTTTTCATAATCAGCTTTTCTCAAGCACAACCAAATGCGAAGGTATATTATGAAGAATTTGATAATGGTTATCATATTTACGCAGATAACGAAGAATATTGTCCGATAACCATCAAAATAGATTTTTCGACGATAAATTTGAATGGTGATAATGGAAACAACAATGTTTATGTGGTTAATTCACAGGAAGACAAACAGCTGTTGACCACATTAAAAGTTTCAAATAAGAAAAACTCCTATAAATTTTCTTACGAATATCAAATGAGTTACGGCGATCTAACCAAAGACGATTATGACAAAAATCACCGCTATTACTTACCTTTTAAATCTTCCAACAAATTCAACATTCATCAAGGATACAACGGAAGCTTTTCCCATCAAAATGAAAATGCGTTGGATTTTACCATGCCTGTCGGAACGGAAATTACTGCTGTTAGGGAAGGAATCGTGGTTAAAGTTATCGACAAGAATCACAGAAATTGTCCGGAAGAACGATGTAAAAAATACAACAATTTAATTCTTATCTATCACCCGGATGGGACCTTTGCTGAGTATGCTCATATCAAACAAAACGGTTCAAACGTAAAAATAGGTGAACAAGTTGACCAAGGACAATTGATTGGATACAGTGGAAATGTAGGGTGGACTACCGGACCACATTTACATTTAGTTATTTTCAAACAAAAGTTTACCGGAAGAAAAACCTTAAAAACTAAGTTTAAAACAGGAGATGGCCATAAGAATGAATATTTAATTGAAAATAAAACGTATTCCAGAAATTATTAAAACCAAAATTTCAGCTTGTTTTTATCTGATTAAAACAATTTTTTATAGCTTAAAATCTTACCAATTAAATTATCTATAAGCTTTGGTTATATATCTATAACTAACCTGTATCTTTAACATTAAATTAAAACTAACAATATCTATGAAAACATTCCAAATTCTAATAACTGTTTGTTTTGCACTCTTTGCACTAACCCCCAACAAAACAAACGCCTGTACCAGAGTGGTTTACAAAGGACCTGACAACACTGTCATCACCGCTCGATCGATGGACTGGAAAGATGAAATTCCCGCCAATCTTTGGGTTTTCCCAAGAGGGATAGATCGTGATGGAGCAGCGGGAAGTGCTTCAGTGAAATGGAAATCAAAATATGGAAGTGTTGTAACCAGTTCATGGGATTTCACCTCTTCAGATGGAATGAACGAAAAAGGACTGGTGGGCAATTTGTTATGGCTGGTTGAATCTACTTATCCAAATTTTGATAAGGATAAAGATAAAGCAATTTCTATTTCTCTTTGGCTGCAGTATGCCTTAGATAATTTCGCCACAGTTTCCGAAGCAGTCGAAGCATTTAGCAAAGAGGAATTTGTCGTTGTTTCCGCTAATATACCGGGGACAACTAAGTTTGCTTCTGTACACTTATCTCTTTCCGATGCCTCGGGCGATAATGCTATTTTCGAGTATATCGATGGGAAATTGAAAATTCACCACGATCCGTCTTATGTGACGATGACCAACTCTCCTACTTTTGATGAACAACTTGCGATAAATCAATATTGGAAAGATATTCCGGGAACTGTTATGCTTCCGGGAACCAACCGAGCAGCAGATAGATTTGTAAGAGCCTCTTATTATATTGACGCCGTCCCACAAACCAGCAATATTAGAGCTGCTTTAGCAAGTGTTTTTAGTGTAATAAGAAACTGCTCGGTACCACTTGGTATTTCTTCAGAAACCGAACCAAATATTTCGTCTACACGCTGGAGAACTGTAGCCGATCAGAAAAATCTGGTTTATTTCTTTGACAATGTGGAAAACCCCAATGTTGTTTGGGTTGAATTTGACAAGTTAGACTTTAGTGAAGGTACCCAGGTAAAGAAACTCAGTTTAGCAAAAAATGAAAACTATTCCGGAGAATCCTCCAAAGAATTTAAAGATTCAGCACCGTTTAAATTTGCTCCGATTGAATAACCACTCAAAACCAATACAATAGCTCAATAAGTTGATTAAAGTATTTTAGTAACTACTATAATATTTACATATTAAATATTTAAAAACCGTCTGGGATTTTACTCCAAGACGGTTTTTTATTTAACTATTTATTAGTGTTTTAGAACATATTCTCACTCCATAAACCCCTGCTCCTTCATCCAATCATCATTAAATATCTTATTGACATAACGACTTCCGTGATCGTGGAATAAAACTACCACGACATCGTCTTTCGTGAAATGTTCTTTGAGCTGCAACAATCCTTTAGCGGCTGCTCCGGCAGAATTTCCAAGGAAGAAACCTTCTTCAAGCGCCAGTTTTCGGGTATAAACAGCTGCGTCTTTGTCGGTTACTTTGGTGAATCCGTCAATGATATCAAAGTCCACATTTTCAGGAAGAATATCCTCGCCTATTCCTTCAGTGACATAAGAATAAATTTCATCTTCATCGAAGATTCCGGTTTCGTGATATTTTTTGAATACCGATCCATAAGTATCGATTCCCCAAACCTTGATATTCGGATTTTTTTCTTTTAAGTATTTTCCTACGCCAGAAATTGTTCCGCCCGTACCAACACCAACTACGAAATGAGTGACTTTTCCATCGGTTTGTTCCCAAATTTCCGGACCGGTAGATTCATAATGTGCTTGAGTATTGGCCAAGTTATCATATTGATTGACGTACCACGAATTCGGGGTTTCTTCGGCCATTTTTCTGGAAACCGAGTAATAAGAACGCGGATCGTCAGGCGCCACTTCAGTTGGACAAACGATGACTTCGCTGCCCACCGCGCGGAGAATATCTATTTTTTCTTTACTCTGCTTATCTGAAATCACGCAAACCATTTTGTAACCTTTGACAATTGCGGCCAAAGCTAATCCCATCCCGGTATTTCCTGAAGTTCCTTCGATTATAGTACCGCCGGGTTTTAGCTTGCCTTCTTTCTCGGCTATTTCAATCATCTTGACCGCCATCCGATCCTTAACAGAATTACCCGGATTAAAGGTTTCATATTTTGCCAAAACCAGCGCATCGATGTCTTTCACAATTCGGTTCATCTTCACCAAAGGGGTATTCCCGATGGTTTCTAATATATTTTCAGCGTATTCCATAACTCAATTTCTTAAACAGCGACAAAGATAAAAAGTGTGCCTTAGTTTCTCCCCTATTTTCAAATAAACATTTTTTTAAGCGAAAACTTTACTCTAATTCGACAATCTAATTTCGGCTTCTTTATGTTTTATCGATAGCACTTCTTTCCTGTTTCCCCTGAATTTTGTTGGCTGGATTAAAATTCCCGTTCAACCTTTCAAAAGTACAATCAGAAATTCCAAGACTTTGGAAAAGTTCAAGAGAAATACTCTTCTAAACTGAAACGCATAACCTAAAGCAATCGCTCGTTCAATTTTTATAAATCCAATAATTCTACAGAACACCACGAGATACAACCTAACTAACGGTAACGGTGAATGCTCTTTTAACCTGCATCCCAAAAAGCTATCATCTACTTTTTCAAAGTTCTAATACCGGATCGACCATAATTTTAATCTGACATAAAATGATAAGTCATTGTCTCTCGGTATTATACCATAAACTATTAGACTAAAAAAACATATCGGTTTGGTATAACACGAAACCCAATTACTTTGGAAAAGTTCAAGAGATTAAAATTTCTCGTGAAGGAATATAGAATTGAATTCCTTATCTTTGGATTAAGGTTATAACAATCTGCAGGCAAGAATTAAATGGGAAATCTTGTTAGGTTACCGATTAACACTAATATCCACAACAAGGCGAACTTAAAAATCAAACTTTATAATTAAATTTAAAATAAAAAAGAAATGATAGTTGAACGAAAGAATAATGAAATACTTGTACGATTTTCGGCAAACACAAAAGCGTCTAAAATTCAATCAATTTTAGATTACTTACGATATGAAGAGCTTACTTCGAAATCTAAAGCAACAGAAAAAGATATCGAGAACTTAACGAAAACATCAAAATCTGACCGTTGGGAAAAAATCAAAAAAGAAATCGGATTAGATGGATAAGCTAATCGTTGACTCCAACATAATTTTCAGTGCTATTCTTAATGTAAACAGTCGAATAGCACAAATTTTATTAACAGGCGAAAACTTTTATGAATTCTTTGCGCCAAAGTATTTAAGGAGTGAAATTTGGGAACATCATGAAAAAATCAAAAATATTGCAAGATTAAGTGTTGGTGAATTTCAGGAAGTTTATGAATTAGTTCTTAAGAATGTTACGATCTTAAATCATTCGATTGTTCCAAAAGAAGATTATCAACGAGCTTTTGAACTTTGTGAGGATATTGATCCCGCCGATACTGCTTTTGTAGCATTTTCATTATATTTAAATTGTAAGATTTGGACTGGAGATAAAAAGTTAATAAAAGGATTAAGCAAAAAAGGTTTCAAGAAAATAGCTACTACAGAAAATTTATTCAAAGAATTCTTAAGAAAAAAACAATAATAAAATAGCAATCGATTTGTTTGCGAAAACTCTATAAACTAAAAACGTGTGGCGTCATTCTTATCCTATTTCAAAAAACGCAATCTACTTTTTCAAAGTTCTAACACCGAATCGACCATAATTTTAATCTGACATAAAATGATAAGTCATTGTCTCTCGGTATTATACCATAAACTATTAGACTAAAAAAAACATATCGGTTTGGTATAACACGAAACCCAATTACTTTGGAGAAGTTCAAGAGAAATGCTCTTCTAAACTGAAACGCAAAACCAAAAGCAACGGCTCGTTCAATTTTCCAAAGTACAATCAGATATCCGAGAACTTTGAAAAATTTTAGCTTTTATAAAACATGAAACCAGGAGGTACAATCTCGCGGTAACGGTTCAACAGAAAACCAAATTCTTCTTAATCACTCTACAACCCGCTTCAACTCTTTCAATTCTTGATCGGTCAGCTCACGATATTCTCCTATTGGTAAATCATCCAAATGAATATTAATCACCCGAATCCGTTTTAGTTTGGTGATTTTATAATCAAAATAATCGCACATTCTGCGGATTTGTCGGTTGAGGCCTTGGGTGAGCACAATATGAAATTCGAAATTACCTGTTTTCCAGACTTTGCATTTTTTGGTGACGGTATCTAAAATCGGGACACCTTCACTCATTCCTTTTATAAAATCGGCTGTTACCGGACGATCGACCGTGACGACATATTCTTTTCCTTGATCGTTTCGCGATCGTAAAATTTTGTTTACAATTGCTCCGTCATCAGTCAGTAAAATCAACCCCTCACTTGGTTTATCCAATCTTCCAATCGGATAGATTCGTTTGGGATAATTTATATAATCTATGATATTGTCTTTTTCAACGCTGGAATCAGTGGTACAAACAATTCCGACCGGTTTATTAAAAGCTAAATAAGTAGGTTCTTCTTTTTTATTTTCAATCACTTTACCGTCGACCTTCACTTTGTCGTCCGACTTTACTTTGGTTCCTAATTCGGGAGTTTTTCCGTTTATAGTAACTCTTCCCTGCTCCACCAACCGATCGGCTTCTCTACGTGAACAGTATCCGGCTCGACTTAAAAATTTGTTTATCCGCATTTTGATTACTTAAAATGACTAATTTATTTGATGATTTAAAACACTTCAGAATAAAACCAATTTATTTGAAAATGTCAATTAGTTTTATTTAAAAATTTCACAACGGCATCACTTACCGCTTCACTTCTTAAACTGTGTTTCAGTCCGTCGGTCAATATCAATTTGGCATTATCCCATTGTTCGACTAAATTTTTGGATTCTTTATAACTGACAATTTGGTCATCCCGATCATGAATAAAAAGTGTAGGGATATCACTTTTTTCGAGCAAGTTTAAAACAGAAAAATCCGATAAGCTATAATCGTACTCCTCTTCAAATCGCTTTCCGAAATCTTCTATCAGCGGTTGTTTTAAACCAAGTGTATTTTGAAACCCCTTCACGATATTAGCCATTTCTAAAGCGGGTGCTAATAACACCATTTTTTTCAAAGAAGAAACCCCACCTTTATACTGCTGATACAACAAGGCAAATCCCCCTAAACTATGTCCGACAGCATATTGAATCTTATATTTCTCAATCAGTTCTACCACCGCTTTTCCATAAACAGGAACGTTGGAAAACTCTCCGTCAGAATTCCCATGAGCCGGTGCGTCCAAACTGATTACTGTGAAGTTTTGCTTTAGCAGTTTTTCAATCAACGCTTTCCATCTAAAGGTATTGCTTTCCCAACCGTGAACCAAGAGCACTTTTCGGTTTCCACCTTTCCAAATATAAGTTTGAATTTGATGTTGATCGACAGTGATTTGTGCTGTTTCGGAAGCTGTTTTTAAAAAATCTTCCGCAATCGCATTGATTCTCCCTTTTCTCGGGGTCAAAAATAGTTTAAAACTTTGATCAACTGCTTTATCAGGTATAATTTCGTATAAAATATTAAGTTGACGCCCCTTGAGTTTGGTAAGGATTTTCTTGAATGATTTTTTCACAATAAAGACTGATTTGAATCTTTTAATTTTCAAATTCACCTAAAATCGCCTGAAATAAAATCGATTGACAGTATTTAGAACTCTTCTAAAAAAAATCTCTTATTTATTCCCAATCCAACCAAAGGTGTTTTAAACGAGCATGCTTTTTAATTTGGGAGGGTTTTATCTCAACATTCATCCCGGTAGGTTCAGTAATGTCTTTTTTATCAACATTAAAATACATATTCAACTCATCGACAAAAACCATTGCTGCTCCTAAGGTATTCTCTATTCTACTAACGGAATAATTGGTTTCTAAGACTTCAAACTCACTTCCTTTGCCCAGCCCTTTATCAGTTTTAAAAATGGTATCGATAACTTCCACGCTGGAAATCGTGCTGGTACTATCAAATCTTTTTGCAGGATAAAGTCGCAACAATTCTCCTCCTCCTTTTTTATAAATTACAATTTCATTTCCTCTTGAAAATTGCTTGGAATTATTTTTATTGACCACCGAGTCTTCTGCAAAAACAGAGTCCAACTGATAAACCTGAATATCTTTGGTCAAATATCCTATTTGATCTTTGGTAATCAAATAGCGTTGGTCTTGAGCTTCTTTCTGACAAGCACCTAAAAATACAACCACCAATAGCAACGTTAATAGTTTTGATTTCATCGACAATAATTTTCCGGCAAAAATAAGCAATGTAATTCAATGAAAGAAGAAAGTTTTGATTTGCTTCAGATTATTTTCTATTGTTTTGGCTACTTTTTTTATCCTAATTATCCATATATTTCTAAAACGGTCTTTATCTTTGCAGTCATGAAAACAAAAGAAACGCAAAATTTAATTGACAAAGGATTGATGCTTCCTTTGATGGAGGAGTTTTACACGATCCAAGGCGAGGGATATCACCAAGGAAAAGCCGCTTATTTCATCAGACTTGGCGGTTGCGATGTGGGTTGTCACTGGTGTGATGTCAAAGAAAGCTGGGATGCGAATTTACATCCTGCAACGGCTGTTGACAAAATCGTGGAAAATGCATCTGCGCATTCTAAAATAACTGTGATAACCGGTGGAGAACCTACAATGTATGATCTTGAACCGATTACCACTAAACTGAAAGCAAAAGGATTGCGCACACATATCGAAACTTCAGGTGCTCATCCGCTTACCGGGATTTGGGACTGGGTTTGTCTTTCTCCCAAAAAGAGAAAACTGCCGACTTCCTTGGCTTACCAAAAAGCTGATGAGCTCAAAGTAATTATCTATAACCGTCACGATTTAAAATTTGCCGAAGCGCAAGCTAAATTAGTATCAGAAGACTGCAAGCTTTATTTACAGCCGGAATGGAGTGTACGTGAAAAATCAATGCCGATGATGGTCGACTATGTTTTAGAAAACCCAAAATGGACAATTACCTTACAATCTCATAAATACCTGAACGTTAGATAAATTTTGAATTAGCAAAGAAAAAAACATCACAGCCCAATAGAAAAAACACTCATTTAAATTCCCTATCAATTGGAAGCTTTCAAAATAATTCTACTTAAAACTAAAAAGTATCCATTGAATTAGCTTTATAAAAACCACAAAAATGCTTATATTTGCTACTTTTGCCAAGTTAAACCTTATTTAAAAATATGAACGAATTAGAAAATAAATATTCAGCCGAAAACATTCAGGCTTTGGAGGGTATGGAACATGTTCGCATGCGTCCATCAATGTATATTGGAGATGTAGGTCCTCGAGGTCTTCACCATTTAGTTGATGAGGTTATCGACAACTCCATTGACGAAGCCATGGCAGGGTATTGCGATCGAATCGACGTGCGCGTTTTTACAGATGGAACAATCTCTATCCGCGATAATGGTAGAGGAATACCTGTTGACATCCATAAAAAAGAAGGCATTTCTGCTTTGGAAGTAGTGATGACAAAAATCGGAGCCGGCGGGAAATTCGATAAAGATTCATATAAGGTTTCCGGCGGACTTCACGGGGTGGGAGTCAGTGTTGTAAACGCACTTTCCTCTACATTACACGCCAAGATTTTTAAAGACGGGAAAATTTGGGAGCAGGAATACGAGCGAGGACATTCGCTTTATCCCGTTAAAAACACCGGAGAAACAGAAGATCACGGAACAGAGGTTATTTTCAAACCCGATAAAGAAATCTTCAAAGAAACCACCTCATTTGATTATAATATATTAGCCAATCGTTTAAGAGAACTTTCGTTTTTGAACAAAGGTGTAAAAATGACACTTACTGACGAAAGAGAAGTAGATGAAGATGGTGATGCGCATCAAGAAGTATTTTATTCGGAGGAAGGTTTAAAGGAATTTATTGAATATTTAGACGAAACACGTCCGGCTATTATTTCAAACATCATTTCTTTTGAAGGCGAAAAAAACGGAGTTCCTGTTGAAGTTGCGATGGTTTACAATGACTCTTTCAACGAGAATATTCATTCTTACGTAAATAACATCAACACTCACGAAGGAGGAACTCATTTATCAGGTTTCCGACGAGGACTGACCACTACTTTGAAAAGATATGCAGACAACTCGGGAATGTTGAGCAAGCTTAATTTTGATGTGGCCGGGGATGATTTCCGCGAGGGAATGACTGCTATTATTTCAGTAAAAGTACAAGAACCTCAGTTTGAAGGACAAACCAAAACCAAGCTGGGTAACCGCGAAGTAAACAGTGCAGTATCTCAATCTGTTTCTGAAATGTTGGATATCTATTTAGAAGAAAATCCAAATGATGCCGCCATTATTGTACAAAAAGTAATTTTAGCTGCACAAGCACGTCACGCTGCTCGTAAAGCCCGTGATATGGTTCAGCGAAAAACCGTAATGGGCGGTGCCGGACTTCCCGGAAAGCTATCAGATTGCTCCGAACAAGATCCCGCACAGTGTGAAGTGTTCTTAGTCGAGGGTGACTCTGCGGGGGGAACCGCAAAACAAGGACGAGATAGAAATTTTCAAGCTATTCTGCCACTGAGAGGTAAAATTTTAAACGTTGAAAAAGCTCTCCAACACAGAGTATTCGAAAACGAAGAAATAAAAAACATCTATACCGCTCTGGGCGTAACCGTAGGAACAGAAGAAGATAGCAAAGCGCTGAACCTTGAAAAGTTGAGATACCATAAAGTAATTATTATGACGGATGCTGATGTAGACGGCAGTCACATTGCTACTTTGATATTGACTTTCTTTTATCGTTATATGAAAGAATTAATTGAAGGAGGGCACGTATATATTGCTACACCTCCATTATATTTGATAAAAAGAGGAAATTCAAAAAGATATGCTTGGTCGGAAGAAGAACGTCAAGAAATTGCAGCAGAATATAAAAGCAAGGTAAGTGTTCAACGCTATAAAGGTCTTGGAGAGATGAATGCTGAACAGCTTTGGGATACCACGATGAATCCCGAACATCGAATTCTGCGTCAAGTCACTATTGATAACGGCAGTGAAGCTGACAGGATTTTCTCTATGCTTATGGGAGATGAAGTGCCACCAAGAAGAGCATTTATCGAGAAGAATGCTGTTTATGCACACATTGATGCATAATTCAATTTAAAATATTGATTAAGCCTGGATTTTTTATCCGGGCTTTTTTCGTATTAGGATTCAATATCAAAAATTCATCAATGGCTAAGTCTTTAATTTATAAAACAAGATATTTAGTACTTTAAACAAAAATACACCTCATAATACCCACATAAATCGAATTTAATTAAAGTATTGTTTTTTAAGTCCTAATTTTTATTGTCATTTTCTAATTGAAATCCTATATTTGTCCGCTTTAAAAAATTCATATAATACCTAATCTTTTCGAAGAATGCAGAATAAAGGAATAATCAGACTATTTGCTATCTTATTTGGTCTGGTAAGTATTTACCAACTTTCATTTACATTCATTACCAATAAGGCTGAAAAGGACGCTGAAATATATGCGGAACAAAAAATCAGCACGGATGTAGAGAATTATGGTGAACTTCGCCATCAAGCCGTAAGTCAATATCTCGATTCTATTGCCAAAGAACCAATATTTGCCGGAATTACTTATAATACTGCCAGAGAAAAACAGCTCAACAAAGGACTCGACCTCAAAGGTGGAATCAGTGTTATTTTACAGATTTCGGTCAACGATTTATTAGTTGAACTTTCAGATCACTCTACAGATCCGGCGTTTGAAAAAGCGATTGCTCAAGCCAATGAAAAATTAAAAACCAGTCAAGACACTTATCTCAACCTGTTTTTTGAAGCCTTCAATGAGATACCGGGAGCAAGATTAGCTTCTCCCAGTATTTTTGGAAATAAACAACTCAGTGGAGAGGTTGATTTTGATATGACTAACGAAGAGGTTCAAAGAGTATTGACCAGACGGGTCAACGAAAGTATTTCTTCGGCTTTTGAGGTTTTAAATCAGCGTATTGACAAGTTCGGGGTTGCACAACCCAACATTCAAAGATTGGGAGAATCAGGACGAATCTTGGTTGAACTGCCAGGTGCTCAAGACATCGATCGTGCAAAAAACTTATTACAGAGTACAGCGCAACTGGAATTCTGGCCGGTTTATCAAGCAAAAGACTTTTCTCAATTCTTAAGACAAGCAGATGCCACTTTACAGGAAATTAAAACTGCTAAAAAAGAGAAAGCTGAGGAAGTTCCAACCGATAGCATCCAAGAAGCTATAGACACCACCGAAACCGATGAAGATGATATTGAAGCCTTATTAAGTACAGAAGATACTTTAGAAGACTTAGAAGATGAAACGAGTTCGCCTTTAATGAGTCTTATTAGAGGAATGGGATTTGATACCGGTCCGGTTTTAGCAGAGTTCTATGTGCAAGATACAGCTAAGGTAAATTCATATTTAAAAGAACCCAAAGTAAGAGCACTTTTACCTAACGATAAAAAATATGTCAGATTTGCTTGGGGACTTCCGGATGAGAAAACAGATCTTGTCGGTTTGTATGCTATAAAAAGCAACAAACGCAATGAAGCTCCTTTAACCGGTAGTGCGGTAACTGATGCAAACCAAACCTACGATCAAATGAGTCGTATAGCGGTTTCTTTAGAAATGAATGCACAAGGAGCACGCGTATGGGAAGAACTTACCGGGCAAGCTTATCGACAAGGGACACAAATTGCTATTGTTTTAGACAATACTGTTTATTCTGCCCCGGGCGTAACAAGCGGTCCTATTTCAGGAGGAAGAAGTGATATAACCGGAGACTTTTCGATTCAAGAAGGAAAAGACTTGGCTACGGTTCTAAAAGCAGGTAAACTTCCCGCCTCAGCTGATATTGTACAAATAGAAATTGTAGGACCATCCTTGGGACAAGAAGCGATAACAGCTGGTTTATTATCTTTCGTGATAGCCCTGTTTATCGTGTTTGGTTATATGATTTTCTATTACGGAAGAGCAGGTTTGTTTGCAGATATCGCTCTGGCGGTTAACCTCTTATTCGTTTTTGGAATTTTAGCTGGTTTAGGAGCAGTTCTGACTCTGCCCGGAATTGCAGGTATTGTATTGACCATCGGTATGTCGGTTGATGCTAACGTACTGATATTCGAACGAACACGGGAAGAGCTCAGAGCCGGAAAAGGTCAAGCACAAGCCATCAAAGATGGATTTAAAAATGCCTTGCCTTCCATTCTTGATGCCAATATTACCACCTTCCTTACAGGATTAATCTTGTTGGCATTTGGAACAGGCCCCGTTAAAGGATTTGCGACCACTTTATTAATTGGTATTTGTACTTCTTTGTTTACAGCAATTTTCATTACCAGACTGAACATTGAAAGCTATACCAAAAATGGGAAATCACTTCCGTTCTCTACCAACATTACCAAAGACTGGTTCTCCAAAGTTCATTTGAACATTACAGGGAAGCGTAAGATATTTTATGTCGTTTCAGCAATAGCGGTGATTATAAGTTTAGGGTCACTCTTTACCACAGGATTAAACCAAGGAGTTGACTTTGTGGGCGGACGTTCTTTTACCGTTCGTTTTGACAAAGAAGTCAATCCTACCGAAATCGAACAAAACCTCGTCGAACCTTTTGGTAGCGCCGAAGTTAAAACTTATGGCTCCGCCAATCAGGTTAAAATCACCACCGCTTATAAAGTAGATGAAAGCAGCAGAGAAGTTGAAGATGAAATTACTGAAAATCTTTACCAAGCACTCAAACCTGAACTTCCAGCTTCAACCACTTTAGGAGATTTCATACAAGGCAGTGGAGATAAAGACATAGGAATTATGTCTTCTATAAAAGTAGGACCTTCCATAGCAGACGACATTAAAACCGCCTCTTTCTGGGCAGTTCTGGCTTCATTAGTGGGGATTTTCCTCTATATCTTATTCAGATTTAGAAAATGGCAGTTTAGTTTGGGAGCAATTGCTGCCATCCTTCACGATACCATAATTTTGGTGGGAATATTTTCTCTATTTAAAAACATCATGCCATTCAGCATGGAAATCGACCAAACCTTTATTGCGGCCATCTTGACTGTAGTTGGTTATTCGATTAACGACACGGTAGTAGTGTTTGATCGAATTCGAGAGTATTTCAGAATACATCCGAGATGGGGGTTAGTAAGAAATATCAACGCCTCGATAAGCAGTACCATTGGACGAACCTTCAACACGTCTATGTCAACTTTATTAGTATTAATAGCGATGTTTATTTTTGGAGGAGAAGGCCTGAGAACATTTACCTTCTCACTTATAATCGGAATAGCGATAGGAACATATTCTTCTATATTTATCGCCAGCCCAATTATGTATGAAGTGATGAAAAGAAAAGGTGACGATATTCTTATCAAAGAAGAAAAAGAAAGAGCAGAAAACGCTGCTTAATATAAAATCTTGATTATAATTTTACAAAAGCTGTTTCAAAATCTTGAGACAGCTTTTTTTAACAGATAATATTTTTTATGATTTGGGCGTGCCCCCGGTTTTCCTCTGAAGATTATAATTTTCCTCAATATTCAAATCCACTATTACAGACAAGTTTTTCCCTCCAAAATCCGGGGTCAGGCTTTCGGCTATATCTTTTTTTAATATCCCATCCGTTTCATAAAAAGTCGACTCAAAAAACAAACCACCACCCTAAAACCAAAATCCGACCAAAAAAAAAGGATGCCGCCTCAATCCTTCACGCGGGGTAAAGAAACAATCAAACGTACTAATTCCTCTTTACCTGACAACAGGTTTCAAATTGGGCTATATAATTAAAGAAATTAAACAGATTTTTTGGTCTGAAGGTTGACCTTCTAAGGTTATCTTAATTTGACAAGGGACCACCATATATTACAGTCTACTTTAGCCCATAGAATACGAACAACACGACAAGTTTATTGATGATATTATTATTTCATATAATAATTCATTAGTTGTATTATAATTACGATAGAACGACAAGAGACGTTATCCTTATGAACTAACATTCGCCCACTCCTTGTCATCCTGAGTGATAATTTTTGCGATTGCAAACAAGTCTTTTGAAAATGACACAGAAAAGCCGAACTTTATTACAGAAAAGACGATTTGAAACAGTAAAGTGTTTTTTTCAAATCATTGAAATTAAGTAAGTTGTAAACTCTTCAAGGGTTCCAAACCCCTTGAAGAGTTCTCTAAAATTTTGCTTTTGTCGTACTGAATAAATGATGAATATGCAATTCATAACTCTCGACCTGATTCCAACAATATCCTCCTTTTAAACCTTAGTACCTTATTTATTCAGCGCTAATTTCCCTTCTTACTGGCGACAAAGAATAAGGTGATAAGGTTTTTAAGTTGCTCTTCAAGGCTTTGGTTACTAAGGCAATAAGGTTGGATTTCGGAAAGAGAAAAGCTTTAGTTATTATGCTAATAGGTTGTTTTTTTAAACATTGTTCATTTTGAATATCCAAACATACAAGATAATAATGTTAGATTTTAAAAAAGAAAAGCTTCGGCTACATTAGGGAAACCTAATTCTCCCTTTCAAGAAATATAATGCATTTTACAGATAAAAAGGCAATAGTATTAACTTTATTAGCACCTCTAATTTCATATCTCCAATTCCGCCTTGCCTTTAAGTGAAAACATTAACGATTGTAAACTCATTTTTAAAAATGATTCAAAGAAGTCGAACTTTATAATATTAAAAAAGCAATTTGTGATAGTTCGACAATAAAATACAAAACACCAAATATCAGCAAGTTGCGTAATTATGTCAATGGTGAAAATTCCGACGATAGGAGGAATTTGTTCAGGATCTCGAGTTATTTTTTTTATTACGAACGAATGGGATACGTTCCAATCAGAACTGGAATAGCTTTTCGCGAGATGCTTAATCAAGTTCAGCATGACAAAGAATAGGTATTGGGTTTCAAGGTTTGGTTTTAACTCCTAACTCGCTACCTCATTTCGGGTTTTGAGTTGAGGGGTTTTGAGCTCAAAAGAGCTTTAGAAAAAAGCTAAACCAACCCCAATACTGTTTTAACTATAGTGAAAAAGATTTAATCGTCAATGCTGTTTTGAACTTAAGCCATTATGAAGCAAAATAGAATAATAACGATAGAACGTCGCTTACCAATCACATCATAAAATTAATGACCTTTATGTCTTAATGTTTTTTCCTCAAGATCTGCTCCTTGCCTTTCAAAGAGGAAAAGTCAACACGTCATTTACTTTTTAGTAAACCGCAAAGCATTCAACCAATTGTTTTTACCGACTTGACTGGTGAGATATGTTTTGAAAGTTATTTTTGTATCGGGATCTTTTTGTTTTAATGCGCGATAACGCCACCAAGAAAGAAATAATATGACCACAGTTAGGTTCTTTTAATTAAAAAAATGTTCGTTTTTAAATTTTAATGGTTATGTTGTAGAACGTTGTGGAATCATTAATTCTCCATACTTCCTCTCGATAGAGCCATAGGTTTTTATTGCTCCAATATTCATAGCGACACATCTTGCCAGTTCCAAGCCCTGTACAGCGGAGCTCTTAACCT
>DATGSA010000037.1:0-12584 GCA_035303085.1 Flavobacteriaceae bacterium | reverse complement strand
GGAGATAGTGTTACCAATATCATCTCTCCTATGATGTCTTATTTTGCTCTCATTGTAGCATTTATGCAACGCTATGATAAAAATGCAGGGATAGGAACTATCGTCTCTGCCATGCTGCCTTATTCTGTAGTGTTCTTTATCGGATGGTCTATATTATTGATTATATGGATTTTATTTGATATTCCTATCGGACCGGGTGCGCCATTGAATGTGGAGTTGTAATTCAGAAATGGTAATATTATGTTTTTTGGAAATGGAAATAAAAGATGAGGTGAGAAGATTGGGCGGACTGAGAAAAAGAAGACAAGAAACCCAACGCGATAATTGGCGAAAAAAAACGATGCTTTCTATGATTTTAGAGTTGTAAACTCTGAATCGTGTGTTAAGCTTCATCTATCTCAGATGATAGATTATACAGTCGTATTAAAAATACGGTTAATTGGAAAAGAGAGAAGTCGGTTTAAATTTAAGATAAAAGGTGTTTATTAGTGGGTAGATTTCTTGGAAATCCAAATATTGTTTCAAAAAAACGGCCGCCTCAAAATATTTCTGAGACGGCTGCTTTAAATTTATTGACGGTTGGTTTTACTTCTGTTCAACCATTTTAGACATACGTTTGTAAGTTCCATTTTCCAGTTTGTCACGGATAGCAGAAAATGCATTAACCGTATCTTCTACATCTTTTAAAGTGTGGTTTGCTGTAGGAATTAATCTCAGTAAAATTATATCTTTTGGAATTACCGGATAAACGACAATAGAGCAGAATATACCGTGATTTTCACGCAGATCTTTCACTAATACCATAGCTTCAGGAATACTTCCTTCTAAATATACGGGAGTTACCGCACTTTCAGTAGTTCCTAAATCAAAACCTTCATCACGCAAACCGCTTTGTAAAGCATTGGCGATTTCCCAAAGTTTATCTTTAAGTTCAGGCTGCGTTTTCAGCATATCTAAACGTTTTAATGCCCCTGCTACCAATTGCATTTGCAGTGATTTGGCAAACATTTGAGAACGCATATTGTATTTTAAATAATCCATCACCTCTTTGTCAGCTGCAATAAAAGCACCAGTACTGGCCATAGATTTTGCAAAAGTGGCAAAATATACATCAATTGCATCTTGTGCTCCTTGTTCTTCACCAGCTCCGGCTCCGGTTTTACCTAAAGTTCCAAAACCATGGTCATCATCGACTAACAAACGGAAATTATATTTCTTCTTAAGCTCAGCAATTTCTTTGAGTTTACCTTGCTCTCCACGCATACCAAATACCCCTTCAGAAATAAAAAGAATTCCTCCCCCGGTTTGTTCGGCCATTTTTGTCGCGCGTTGTAGGTTCTTTTCCATACTCTCAACATCGTTGTGGCGATAAGTAAAACGTTTTCCCATATGTAAACGAGCACCATCAATAATACAGGCATGGGCATCTACATCATATACGATAACATCATCTTTATTGACTAATGCATCAATGGTGGAAACCATTCCTTGGTAACCAAAATTTAAAACGTAAGCTTCTTCTTTTCCGACAAATTCGGCCAATTTTTGCTGCAATTCCTCATGTAAGTCGGTATGACCACTCATCAAACGAGCGCCCATTGGATATGCAGAACCATATTTCTTGCCGGCTTCAGCATCTACCTTTCTTACTTCAGGGTGATTTGCTAAGCCTAAGTAATCATTAATACTCCAAGTAATTACATCTTTGCCTTGGAAAGTCATACGGTTGGAAATTTGTCCCTCTAATTTAGGAAACGTAAAATAGCCCTCTGCCTGGCTGGCCCATTTACCTAATGGCCCTTTATCATCATACATCTTCTGGAATAAATCCTTCATAATTATTAATTTATTGAGAATTGCAAAAATAATAAATTATAACGAGGTTTTGAGTGTTTTTAACAAAAGAAATACGGATATTCAGGGTTTATGCACTAAACCAAAGAAACACAACCCAAGATGTATAAAACAAATGTTTTTTAATCCAGTTTCGAAATTACCATAATTCTTAACTTTTATGGGATGTAATTTGATTTTTTATTTCAACAGTTGTGAATTTCCGGAATCGATTATTTTATCTCAACCTATAAATTTATCTCAGCCTATAAAAAAACTCACCGTAATCGCGTTTAGGTGGAATGGTGTGAATTTGCCTTGTAGGTCATCGATACTTGACTTGAATTATCTTACGAATGAAGGTGAAGCGTTTTTCAACCCAACAAACCGAGCTCTGATTAACTGAAAAATAATTGACAAAATGAAGACAAGTGAAAATAAGATAGGTTTGAAATCTAAAATCAACGATTTCCTTGTAGACTAATTCAAAATTCTTTTATTTAGGGGGCTTAAAGAATTGCATTGCTGTTTATGAAGAAGTATTTGGTATGCATAGTTGGTTCTACTGCTATTGGAAAAACCTCCAAGAGCATTGCACTGGCTAAAAGTTTTGAGACAGAAATAATTTCTGCCGACTCTCGACAGTTTTATAAAGAGATGCAAATTGGAACCGCGGTGCCGTCAGCGGAAGAATTGGCAGCGGTACCACATCATTTCATTCAGCATATTTCTGTTGATGACAAATATGCAGTAGGAGACTTTGAAAATCAAGCACTTCAGAAACTAAAACAACTCTTCAAAAAACATGATGTGGTTTTTATGGTAGGAGGTAGCGGACTTTTTATCGATGCCGTTACCAAGGGGTTAGATAAATTCCCCGAAGTAAAATCAGGTTTGCGAGAACGATTGAATAATCAATTGGAAGAAGAAGGGTTAGCATCACTTCAAGATCAGTTGAAAATTTTAGATCCGGTATATGCGGAAACTGTAGATATGAAAAATCCAAGACGAATAATTCGCGCTTTGGAAATTAGTATCAGTAGTGGAAAACCATTTTCTTCTTTTTTGAATCAACCAAAGCCCGATCGTTTTTTTCAATCGATCAAGATTGGTCTTGAGGCTCCACGCGAAATACTTTATCAAAGGATAAATCAGCGCGTCGATCAAATGATAGAAGAGGGTTTACTTAAAGAAGCGAAAAATTTATATGCTCAAAGACATAAAAAAGCCCTTAATACTATTGGATATAAAGAATTATATGCTCATATAGAAGGGAAATATAGTTTAGATTTTGCGATAGCAGAAATCAAAAAAAACACAAGGAGGTTTGCCAAGCGACAAATGACTTGGTTTAGGAGAGATAATACGATTAAATGGTTTCCTTATGACCGACCTTCTGATGAAATAGCTGAATATTTACATCAGAAGATCGAATAAGAAATTGTCTTTAATTAGCTTCCGCTTTTTCTTCTTCTTTGTCTTCTTCGACTACTAAGCGAAATCCTTCTCCGTGAATATTTAAAATTTTGACTTTATCGTCTTTTTTCAAATATTTTCTAAGTTTGGCAATGTAAACGTCCATACTTCTGGAGGTGAAATAGTTATCATCTCTCCAAATTTTGGTCAACGCCAATTCTCGTGGCATTAGATCGTCGACATGTAAAGCCAATAAACGCAATAAATCGTTTTCTTTTGGAGACAGTTTTTCAGGTTCTTCATCTTTATATTTTAGGAATCTCAATTTCGAATTGAAGTGGAAATTACCTAAATCGAATTCAAACTGCTTACTGTCAGCTACACTTTCAACAGATTTACGCTGAATAATAGCTCTGATTTTCATCAATAAAACTTCACTGTCGAAGGGTTTATTGAGGTAATCGTCAGCGCCAACTTTATATCCTCTGAGGACATCCTCTTTCATTGATTTTGCAGTAAGGAAGATAATCGGCACATCTTCGTCTTTCTCACGAATTTCTTTGGCCAAAGTAAATCCATCCTTATACGGCATCATCACATCTAAGATACAAAGATCGAAATCATCTTTTTTAAACTTTTCGAAGCCTTCCATACCATTTTTGGCGTGGGTAACTTCGTAGTCATTTAAACTTAGATAGTCTTTTAAAACGGTTCCGAAATTCGGATCATCTTCTACAAGAAGAATCTTTTTCTTTTCATTTTCCATAATTGTTTATTTAAGAGATTAATGGTATTTTAATTATAAAAGTGCTCCCTGCACCTTTTTCACTTTCCACAGATATTTCGCCTTGGTGATCTTCTACAATCTTCTTTACATAAGCCAAGCCTAAGCCGTGGCCTTTAATGTTGTGGATATCACCAGTGGGTTCACGGTAAAATTGATCGAAAATCTTTTTTTGTACAGATTTCGACATTCCACTTCCTTGATCACTGATTTTAACCACCACATAATTCCCGGCGTTTTCTGTGAAAATATCTATTTTTGGTTCGTCAGGTGAATATTTTACAGCATTGTCCAAAATATTCACTAAGACGTTTACAAAATGAGAACTGTTAGCTAATATACTATCCTTTGTTGCATTGAGATGGGTCTTGATAAAACCTTGTCTGTTCTCAACTATTAATTTTACGTGAGATACAGCATCTTCTATAAGATCGTGTAATAGCAATCGTTCTTTACTAATATCTAATTCATTGCGTTCTAACTTTGAAATACGCAATACGTTTTCAACTTGTGCATGCATTCGATGATTCTCATCGCGAATCATCTTGAAATAAGTTTTTAGCCTATCCGGATCTTCGGTGATTTTTGGGTTTTTCATAGAGTCTAAAGCCAAATTGATCGTCGCAATAGGCGTTTTAAACTCATGGGTCATATTGTTGATGAAGTCGGTCTTTATTTGATCTATTTTGCGCTGTTTCATCTCGTGATGAATAGCCCGAACAAAAGTCAGGATAATGATAAAACTAAAAACAAAACTCAATGACGACAACCAAAATATCGAAGAGTAAATTTCCTTTTCCTTATCGGTAAAGTTGATATATAATTCATAATTGGTTTTTTCCGACGGCAAAATGGAAACCGAATAAGCTGTTTCTGTGTTTTTATCAAAATTTGCCGACATTACTTTTGTCGCTAAACCACTACTGAAAATCCCAAAATCAAATCCGGATTTGATGCCCCGCATTTTTAATTGTTGACTTATTAATTTTCTTAATTCCTCTGAATCAACTCTTTTATAAACCGGGATCTTTTCTGTCTTTTCTTTTATCGCCTCCATCAAAAGAAGTTTTTCGTTATCTTCCAATCGACTAACTCTTTCAAATCGTTCCTGTGCACTCAAGCCCATTTCTTGATGCATATCTTCTTTACGAACCAAGGTAATCTTAGTATTAATCAACTTTTTAAAATCAATAGTATCCTGCTCGCTGCCGGGAATCTCTGAACGAACTTTATAATCTTCCTGAAGAATACTATTGGTCATAATATAAGTCTCGTTGGTCAATTCATTTTTTTCAACATGAAAAAGTTGACTGAAAGAAGCTTCATCAGGCTGCTTTATCGTATCTGACAAAGCTGCATACCTAACATAGTAATCATCAATTTCCTTGTGTTTAATTGTTTCGGCGACCTCGATTAAACTCTGTCTGGCATTAAAAGAAAATTGCTCCTCCCTTGAATCCATGTTCTGCTTAATCCAATAAGCTTGAACAATTAGAATTCCTAAAAGTGATGCACTCATCACTGCAATAACAAGGAAAAACATCTTTTTTCTCATACCAATGCAAATTTAACATTGGAATTTCATTAAAACTAATCGATTAACCTAAAATTAACACTGAATGACAGTTATTTACTTAAAGATTTGAAATTATCGTGTGAAGTTGGGTAACTTCTTCCTTTGTGCGGGCTAAATCGACATTTTCAACTATCCAATCGGCAAATTTCTCTTTTTGTTGGTCAGACCATTGATTTTCCATTCTGGCTTTGATTTCTTCTTCCGTTGTATCATCTCTTTGTAACAATCTGGAAATGCGTTCTTGTTTAGGGGCGGTCACTAAAATGTTATAATCAAACTGTTTGTGTTTTCCGGTTTCAAACAAAATAGCGGCTTCATATAACACATAAGCGGAATGTTGTTTTTCAACCCAAGCTTTATAATCTTGTGCTACCCGCGGATGAACTATTGCATTGAGTTTGTCGAGTAAAGCTTTGTTATTAAAAACTTGGGAAGCGATATATGTTCGATTGAGCTTGTTGTCGGAATCGTAAGCCTTTTCTCCAAAAAGCTCGAGCAGCTCTTCTTTAATAGGAGAGCGATGCATCAGTTTTTTTGCTTCCTCATCTGCAATATAGACAGGAATTCCAAATTCTTTGAAAAAATTTGCCACCGTGGTTTTACCACTTCCGATACCGCCGGTAATTCCAATTTGTTTCATTTTTTAATAATGTAATCAATTGTGCGTGGAGATAATCTGAGATTCTGGATATAATCAGGTTGCTCTATTACTTTTGGTATAAAAAAATCAGAATTATTCTCCAAATCTTTATAGTCGCAAACAATCAAGAAATCCAATTGACCTATTTGCTGGTATTTTTCTAACGCTACTTTAAAAGTAATCGTAACCTCAGAAGGGTATAAACTGACTTCGATATTGGGTGGTGAATTGATGACTTCCACAGGAATTTTCATCTGTTTTTCTGTGAATCTTTCAACATCTAACTTAAAATAAATTTCCCTTTGATATAAAACAATATTTTCAGGTTCTTCCAGCTTAACTTTTTCAAGCAAATCAGCATCCACATTTTCCAGATTCAATGGTCTGGTATGAATTTCTGAAATTGAATCTAAATTAACCTGAGTTCCACTAATTTGTACTGAATCGGTCATTAATGTCAATTCTTTTTCAGAAGCATATCCCGGAGCATACTTGATGTCTATCTGTGGTATGATCGGTACCTTTTTAGTATCCTTCATTTGATAAGGAATATGGATTTCCTTTTCTAAAAACTCAGCTTTATTGAGATCTATCGGAATTTCCTTGACCAAATCATAATGATTTTCCAGTAAGTTATATCTTAAATATGTGCTGTCTGAGGGTAATTCAGCAAGATTAATGGTAATCTCAGGTTTGAAAATTTTCAACCACGCCAACTGAAAACCTGTTTGTTGGACTCGAATTTCTAAATGATTTTCTTCTTCTTCGATCAGTTTGTCTTGTGGGAAATTTTGATATTTAATAGGAATCTCAAGAATTTCGGTGTACTGTTGAGAAAACTGAACGATCAACCAAATCAGGCTGGAGAAGATAAGAAAAAATAAAAAAGACTTGACATTGGCCTTTTTAAATTCTGATTTGAAAAATTCTTTTAGTTGCGATGGCATTATTCTATAAATAATTCAGGAAAAACGTCCCGAGGTTCTCTTTTGCGAAGGTTAATATAGTAAGTAGCTTTTAAAAAGCCCAAACCATAACCTATCAATTGAAGGTTTGCGGCTAATATACTATAAATTCCTACATTTAAATTATTGTAAATATAACTGCTTGAGACAAAAATAAGCAGAAAATAAATCAAATAGAGGACTATAAAAATATAAACCTTAAATAAAATCAATGATAAGCTGATCAATATCCCGATAAAATACAAGCTCGGCAACCAAAAGAGGACTGAAAATGTTTGAGGATACCATTTGTTTAAAGCAGGTCTTCCTTTGCCGAAATTTGAAACCTGCTTATAAAAAGTTTTCCAAGTGTTTCTTCGTTTATGGTAAACCGTTGCATTGGGAATAAAGGCGGTGTTAAAACCCGCTGCTTGTAATCGGATAGATAAATCCAAATCTTCTCCTACACGCATTTTGCCAAAGCCACCGGTCGTTTCATAGGCTTTTTTTGAAATTCCCATATTAAAACTTCGGGGTTTGAATTTTTCTATTGCTTTTTCATTGCCCCGAATTCCGCCAGTGGTTAAAAATGATGTCATCGCAAAATTGATTGCTTTTTGTATTGCCGTAAAACTCGGATGGGCTGCATCTGCTCCGCCAAAACAGTCTGTATATGAGTCTTTTAAAAATGCGTGTATGTTTTTTAGATAATCAGAAGGTAAAAGCACATCGGAATCCAAAATGATAAAATAATTCCCTTTGGCGCGCTTCATTCCATAATTCCGAGAATCTCCCGGTCCGGAATTTTCCTTATAGTAATAGAAGAGAGGTAGTTTTTCTTTAAATTCTTTGACGGTGTTTTTTGAAGATAAAGTAGAACCGTCTTCTACTACGATGATTTCATAGTGAATCTCCTGGTTTTCCAATAAAAGAAAACTCTCCAATAACTCCCGAATCTCTTCCGGGCGGTTATAAACCGGGATGATAAATGAATAATAAAGCGACATGCAATAACTTAATAGCGGCGAAAGTTAAGGTTATTTTAATTGATATGTGGATTGGGTTGTCGGGTTACGAGTTGTTGAAATTATATCCCAAACCCTACGACCTACCACCTACGACCTACCACCTACAACCTACGACCTACCACCTACAACCTACCACCTGAACTTACAGCAACTCCTTAATAATATCTTCCTCGGTATATCCTTCCGCTGCGGCTTTGTAGTTTCTGACAATTCGATGGCGTAAAATTCCGTAAGCAATCGCTTGTACATCTTCTATATCCGGAGAGAATTTTCCGTTGATCACCGCGTTGGTTTTAGCCGCCAGAATTAAATTTTGCGAGGCTCTTGGTCCTGCTCCCCAATCGATATAATCCTTGACGATATCCGGGGCATTTTCGCCATTTGGACGAGTTTTAGAAACCAAGTTTACCGCATATTCGACTACATTGTCTGCAACCGGAATTTTTCTGATCAGTTGCTGAATTTCAACAATCTCTTCCGCTGTAAATAACGGTTCTACCGTAGCGGTATAGTCGGTGGTTGTGCTTTTCACTACTTCTACTTCTTCTTCAAAGCTGGGGTAATCTAAATAAACCGAGAACATAAATCGGTCCAATTGCGCTTCGGGCAGGGGATAAGTTCCTTCTTGTTCGATTGGATTCTGTGTTGCCAATACAAAATAAGGCGCGGCCAATTGATATCTTTTTCCGGCAATGGTAACCGATTTTTCCTGCATCGCTTCAAGCAAAGCTGCTTGCGTTTTTGGAGGAGTTCGGTTGATTTCATCTGCCAGAATAATATTGGAAAAAACCGGCCCTTTAATAAATTTGAAATTGCGTTTTTCGTCCAAAATTTCCGCACCTAAAATATCACTCGGCATCAAATCCGGTGTAAATTGAATTCTGTTGAAGTCTAAGCCTAAAGCTTCGGATATGGTATGGACCAATAAGGTTTTTGCCAATCCGGGAACACCGACCAAAAGGGCGTGTCCTCCTGAAAAAATAGCATTTAAAACTTCTGAAATAACTTGATCTTGACCGATTATTACCTTTCCAATCTCTTTCCTCAGAAGCTCATATTTATCTACCAGTGCTTCAACTGATTTTACATCTGACGTCATATTTTTATTTTTTTAACCAATTTGATTCAAATTCACAATCTTTAAAATCATCACTTATCTTGATATAAGTGCTTTCAATTTCATCTTCTCGCCATTTGTGAATTTCCTTCATCTGTTTGTTGCGTAAAGCAAAATCTTTAATTCGAGTGTAATCCTTGGCATAATCTGCCACGTGTTCCGGATAATGAGCGGTGACGGTAATAATTTTAAAGAACTTGTTGCCAGTTCGCGTTTCATCTGAAAGTACACGTGAAATCTCTCCTTCATCAAGTCTTTTTACTTCACTATATATCCGAGGATCAATTTTGGTCAATTCAAAACGGGTATCTCCGGTTTGTGGATTGATTAACTGTCCGCCATCTCCACGGGTTTCTTCATCATCTGAATATTTTTTGGCCGCCTCTTTAAAACTGATCTTACCATCTTTGATCAAAGTTCGGATACTGTCGGTTTTTTCACGCGCTTCAGCCAAAGAAGCTTTGGTGGTTTTAGGTATCAGAATGATATGTCGAATCTCCCTTTCTTGACCTAATATTTTATCAACCTGTACAATGTGATAACCAAAAGAGGATTTAAAAGGCTGACTAACTTCTCCTTCTCTCAAACTGAAAGCAATTTCTTTAAAATCTTTATCCAACGGATCTTTACGGGTGATTTCCATTTTTCCCCCTCTCATGCTGCTTCCGTCTTGAGAATAAAGAACCGCCTTGGTGCTAAAACTCGCCCCGTTTTCTACAATATCTTCTCGCATTTCTCTGAGCTGATTTATTACTTTATCAATCTCCTGTTGTGGAACTTCAGGTTTTATAGTGATTTGTGCAATTTCCACTTCATCGCTAAATACAGGGCGTTCATCTTTTGGAATGCTATTAAAAAATTCTCGAACCTCCTCGGGAGTAACTTCAATTTGATCGGTAATATGTCTTTGCATCGCTTCCGACAAGTGCATCTCTCTGTCAATCTTAAATAACTCGTCTCTTAAATCTTTTTCGGACTCTTTGCGATACAATTCAAGTAGTTTTTTCATACTGCCTACCCGTTGCACAAATTGATTGACTTGTTGGTCAACTTGCGCTAAAACCTGAGCGTCGGTCACATTTTGATAAACCGTACTATCTTGGAGCGCAGCATGAGAGAAAAGTTTATTTTCCATCAAATATCCGATTATTTCACAATCAGTGATGTTTCTTCCTTCCATCTGGTTTTGAAATTCTAATCTACCTTTTTGAATATCGCTCTCCAAGATAAGATATTGACCGATTACCGCAGCTACACCATCCACTTTATATCTTTGAAAACTGTTGTCTGCCATTGTGTCAAGTGGAGATTCAGCTTGCGTAACCAAGATTTCAGGATCTGAAGATCTCGTGATTACGGTATCCTTGATCAGTTGATTGCCTTGTGAGAATTGTGTTTGGGCTTGAGCTGTTATAGCTGTAAACACAACCATCAACAGGCTAAAAACACAACTTTTATTTATAAATTTCAAATCTATCATTTTCCAATGCGTCTTTTGTAATGTTTTTTTCAAATTCTTTAGCAAATTGTAGCTTTCTTTTATTCAGTATTATTTGTTTAACCGTGGGTCGGGCATAACTCAAGGGAGCCTGTTCATTTCGCAAACGTACGTCTTTTACATAGATTAAATACAAACTCAAAGAATCACTTCGTTCAATATAATTGTCTTTTTCTAAATATTCACTTTCATCTTCAGATTGTAATGGTGGGATGCGGTTTT
This sequence comes from Flavobacteriaceae bacterium, assembly GCA_035303085.1. GTDB lineage: Bacteria > Bacteroidota > Bacteroidia > Flavobacteriales > Flavobacteriaceae > JAJYSO01. Next base: position 1,526 of record DATGSA010000037.1, on the reverse strand, counting down.
TTAACGCATCGACACTTACCCAAATGGAATCCATCAACGAATAGGTGACAAATTTAAACGAATCATCTTCTATTTCCTCACGATCTTCCTTATTATATCGTTTAAATTGCTCTATTATTTTGTCTTTATCGGCATAATCTTTAGCTACTTGAATATAGCGCAACTTAGTCAAATCTTCTTTAAGTCTAAAATTAGTGCGATGTTCTTCAAAATAAAGCTCGATTTCTTTATCACTAATGGTGGTATCCATTTTATTGGCAACCATAATATCCTTATAAGCTTCCGCATATAATTCTTGCCGATAATCATTGACCATCCTGTCATATTCTTCTTGTACTTTCTGAGGTAAATTCAACTTTGCCCCTTCCAGTAAAAGTTGACGTGTTGCCCAACGATTGATATAATTTTGTGCAAAAATAATACTGTCGTCTCCGGATAATTTTTTTGGGATAACTTTTTCAATTTCTTCTTGCGTTAGAAATTTGTCATTCACCCGTGCTACATTATATGGAGAATCCGTTGGTTGAAAGTATTCACAACCCATAAAAAACAAGCTGCAAATAAGAAAGATAATATAAGGTCTTGCTTTTTTCAAATTTTGTTTTTTAATTCTTTAATTATTTCTTGATTACGCCTGACGTCGTACTTCTCCCTTAACTCTTGTATGAAAGTTTTTTCAATTTCTTCTTGGTATTTGTTGAGCACCAAACCCTTAGCCTCTTCAAATTTTAATTGTTTAGCAGGAATCACCTCTATCGTTTTAGCGGTTAAATAAACTCCATTTTGTTTAATTACATCGGAAACTCCCGGATATTTTTTAAAGTTTTGAGGCAATTGCAAATCATCCGCAATAAAGATACCAGAATGCCCTAAGATATCGGGAGAAATGTTTTTAATCGCTTCTGTAGATTTTCCGCGTTTTAAAAATCGCTTGGCTGTTGAAGCGTCTTTTTTGTGATTTGCTGAAACCATCAGCACTTTATATTGTTTTGGACTGGTGAAATCTGTCCTCTTCTTTAAATAAAAATCCTTTAAAGCAAGGCTGTCTTCACTTTTCTGAAATACATTTTTTTGAAGCAAATCATAAATCAACATCCCATTGCGATAATCCTTAAGTTCATCGGCAAAAGCAGTATTGTGTTTTGCTAAATTATCCTTGGCATAAGTGATGAGTAAATTTCCCTTCAGCTCTTCATAAATCTCATCTAAAGAATTGATAGTGATCTCTTTTTGTTGAAGAGTTTTATATTGTTTGACTTTGTCCAAAAAGAAAGCATAACTGATTTCTGATTCGCTTAATTTTAATATTGCTCCGTTTGGAAGGTTTTCAGATGATTTTTCTAGGAAATTCCCCCCTATATTTTCCTTAAAATAATCCAGTCCGGGTCCTTCTGTTTTTATATCGTATTGTTGTTGAAGCTCCCTGACTAAACTATCTCTGACAATTCGAGATCTTTTGTCTCTTTTGATTTTTTGCTTGAGCGACTTTTTCTCTGTTTCAAAACTACCAATAGGAGATTGACTTT
>DATGSA010000036.1:0-7779 GCA_035303085.1 Flavobacteriaceae bacterium | reverse complement strand
CCACTCTCGGACAGCAGTATGCCGATCTCAGTAGAAAACGTAAGATAGACACCAATCGCGGTTCCAAACATTTTGTCTATGTCAACCGAACTTTTATGGGATTGTATAACTTGATGAAGATGTTGCATTCTGAAAATATTGAAATCAATCGCTATAAAAAGTTTGTTCAAAAGTAAAGGAAGTAGTTTTTCTTTATTACTTGATTAGAATTGGTGCTTCTCAATTTTGCAATTTCACGCAGAAAGTGATAAAGATTTTTGATAGAGAAAATTTATAGCGTTTCATTGTTAATATATTCAATTTATGAGTCGCATCACCTTTTCTGTGATACTATCACATTTGCTAAATCCAAATTCAAATATTTCTTTGTCCTTAACCACCTCGTAGAGTTGTTTCTTCAGCATTTTTTTAGACCGGTGTAAACGTACTTTTACGTTGGAAACCGTTATATCCAAAGTCGTAGCAATTTCTTTTAGACTCATCCCTTCGACCTCTTTTAACATATAAACAATTTTATATTTCGGCTTCAAATTATCGATTGCGGTTTCCAATAATTGTTTTGATTCCTTTTGTATCATCTTAGCTTGTGGATTTAATTGTTTGTGATCCGGAATTTCTAATATCGAATTACTCTTCTCTTCATCCTTTTCGTTTAGGTGATATAATTTTCCTTTTTCTTTTAAACGAGCCAACGACTCATTTATTCCAATGCGAATTAACCAAGTTGAAAAAGTTGATTTTAATTTAAACTGATATAATTTCGTAAAAGCTTTTACATAAGTATCTTGCATAAGATCTTCTACTTCAGCGGTGTCCGGCATGTAACTCCGAATTACACGATATAGGAGTTGATTGTTTCTTCTTACCAAGATCTCATAAAGTTCTTTTTCACCTTGCAAAATCCGTTTGATGATTTCGTGTTCCTCAATCTTGTAGTTATTTGAGTTTTTGTTATTGATTGCTTCCATTATAGTTGTCTTTAAAATTAGATTGAGAAAACAGAGAAAAGTTACAAAACTTTGTAACCTTTTTGTAAATATACTATCAAATAATTGTAAATGAATTATGAATAATTAAAAAATGAAATTATGGATTCAAATGTAAAGTTAGTCAGAAACATTTTAAAATATACTTTTGGGTTAATGCCGATTGCAGCCGGATTGGATAAGTATGCCAATATTTTAACCGATTGGAGTCAGTATGTTTCTGAGGGGTTGATGGGAATGCTCCCTTTCGAACCTTCAACCTTTATGATGATAGTAGGAGTGATAGAAATTATCGCGGGAATTATTGTGTTTGCCAAAACCAAAATCGGAGCTTATATCGTTTCTATTTGGTTATTGGGAATTGCGCTGTCTTTGATCTTTAGCTGGAGTTATATCGATGTTGCGGTTAGAGATTTGGTGATGGCCATCGGTGCTTTTTGTTTGGCGAAATTGTCTGAAATTTCTAACTATAAAGTGAAGACAGAATAAACCTCGAATAAACCTCGAATAACCTCGAATAAAACCTTCATTTCATTTCGGTTGTATTCGAGGTTATCGATATTAAACCCCTTCGGGGTTTGTAGAGTATTGCGAAAACCTCGAATAAGGTTATCGATATTAAACCCCTTCGGGGTTTTTAGAGCATTTCATTTCGGTTGTATTCGAGGTTGTCGATATTAAACTCCTTCGGGGTTTTTAGAGTATTGCGCATTTGTATTGCAGAGGTGTGATATAAAAGCTTGAGGTTTGTGGGTAGCTTTATTTTTTTGGAAAATGACTCCGGAGGAGTCTAACACTGAAAACCTCACATGAACCAGTGAGATATGGGGTTACAATACCTATAGAGAAAGAATTCCGAAGTGGGTTCAATCATCTTGCCAAAACCATCCCTTCTTATCCTCAATATGATGTTTTTTGAAAAGTCTGTTTATTTCTTCACGAAAACTTTCTCTTTTGTGGTGTTCTTGCTGATTCTTTATATAATTAATAAGTATTTTTCTTTCTTTATAAGAGTAGGTTAATGCACAATAACTCCTTGCCCAACCTTTGAATTTTGGAAAATTTTTATTCGATTTTAGCCATTTTGAAGATGAGACCTTAATGTCTTTAATATAATCAGCTAAAGCAATTGAAGGATGCAAATCAGATAAAATATGAACATGATCCTCAATACCATTTATTTGGAATAATTTGCAGTTTTTATTTTTAATTGTACCCCAAATATATTGGTAAAGTTCTTTTGAATATACCTGATTGATTGCCTGTATATTATATTTCGTTCGAAAAACGATATGATAGAGTATTTGTCTGAATGCCATAGTTCTATAGAATTGTTTTAACAAATATAAGTAATTATTTGAATTGATGTAAGAATGGAAATAAGTTGAACTCCTCCGGAGTTCTATACGAAGGCGGTTTTGATTTTCCTCGAAATAAACCTCGAATAAACCTCGAATAAAACCTTCATTTCATTTCGGTTGTATTCGAGGTTATCGATATTAAACCCCTTCGGGGTTTGTAGAGTATTGCGAAAGCCTCGAATAACCTCGAATAAAACCTTTATTTCATTTCGGTTGTATTCGAGGTTATCGATATTAAACCCCTTCGGGGTTTTTAGAGCATTGCGAAAGCCTCGAATAAAACCTTTATTTCATTTCGGTTGTATTCGAGGTTATCGATATTAAACCCCTTCGGGGTTTTTAGAGTATTGCGCATTTGTATTGCAGAGGTGTGATATAAAAGCTTGGGGTTTGTGTGAAGCTTTATTTTTTGGAAAATGACTCCGGAGGAGTCTAACACTGAAAACCTCACTTGAACCAGTGAGATGTGGCGTTGTAACATCCATAGAAAAAGAATCCTGAAGTGGGTTCAACAATTCATGCTTTTTTTAGATATGTTTTTTAATGCAAACCCTTTATTTTCCTTCTTTTTTCTTCTGTTTCTCGAGTTTTCTGAAATACCTACGAAATAGGAAATTGTGTTGTAAGGCTTCCATATTCTGGTTTAATTTGTGGGATGCTTCTTTTATATTGATTAAGGTGGAATCTAATTCTTTTACAAAATTTTCATCTTGGGTAAGGTGATTAAGTGCTCCTTCTCCTGATTTTATTTCCGTGATATATTGATCTACATTTTCTGTTATCGCATTGATATCTTTACTGGATTTTTCAAGATTTTCGAAAACCGTTTTTATTTGATTTGCAGCGACGGTATCGCTTAATATTACCGCAGCTGCACTTTCTTCATAATTGATTTTCGAAAGGGTTCGGTTGATTTTAGCCATGGCCACACTGGTTGCCTGTGATGTTTCTTTGAGCTCTGAAACAGCTTGCCGGATATCTTGACTCATGATAGTATCATTTATCAAAGTGCCTAAAGTACCTTCACCGTTCAAAATTTTATCGGTTATTTTTAGTAAATCCTCAGATAGTAAAGATGTGTTTTTATTAGTCTTGTCTAATGTCCTAATCATTTCTTGGGTGCTCACGCCTTGATATGATTCAATATAATCTCCCGATACCACATTTTCTGCTTGTTGGTCATCTTCTCCCGGAACAATATTGACCACCATGCTGCCGACTAATCCATCTGAATTGATGGCAGCAACCGCATTTTTTTTGATAAAATAAGTCGATTTTTCCTCAACCGACATTTCAATAGTAACTTTTCCGACTTCTTTCATTTCGATTTTGGTAACTGTCCCCACATTTATTCCAGAATAACGGACGTTGTTGCCCAATTGCAGTCCGCTCACATTTTGAAAGTCCGCGTACAATTTTATGGTCTTGCTAAAAAGGTGTTGTCGCGATCCGATGAAAAATAATGCCGCAGTAAGCAATAAGGTTCCCACCACTACGAAGATTCCGACTTTTATTTTTTGTGAAGTTGATTTTTCCATAATAATTAGTTTTTAAAAAAAGCGCTGGTCTGTGGGTCATCGGAATTTGAAAGTTCTTCAAAAGTTCCCTCAGCATAATTTATGCCATCTACCAATAATATCATTCTGTTGGAAATCACTCTTGCACAATCTACATCGTGCGTAATAATTAGAGAAGAGGTATTGTATTCGATCTGAATATTTCGCATCAATTGGATAATTTCGTTTGCCGTAATCGGATCCAGACCGGTAGTGGGTTCGTCATACATAATAATTTCGGGCTTTAAAATTAAAGCTCTTGCCAGCGCTACTCTTCGCTGCATTCCGCCGGAAAGTTCGGCGGGCATTTTATCGATAGCTTCTAAAAGTCCCACACTTTTTAGGGCTTCCTTTACCGCGTGGTCGGTTCCTTTAAAATCTTCGATTTTGTCTTTATGTCGTCTCAACGGAAATTCCAAATTTTCACGAACCGTCATCGAATCATATAAAGCACTTCCTTGGAAAAGGAAACCGATTTCAGTGCGTAAAAAATCCAATTCTTTTTGTCCCATAGTAATGATATCCTGGTCTTTGATGGTGATACTCCCGCTGTCGGGTTGAATCAAACCGACAATACATTTTACCATTACGGATTTCCCGGAGCCAGATTTTCCCATAATCACCAGATTTTCTCCTTTATAAAGTTTTAAATTAAACCCTTTGAGCACATGGTTGTCGCCAAAGCTCTTGTGAATATCTTTTAATTCAAGTACGGGTTTTTCGTTTTTTCTATCCATTTAAATTTCAAAAAATATATCTGCAACAAATACGGCTATAAAATCAATTATAAAAAGCAACAGCGAAGTAAAAACCACCGCTGAGTTTGAGGCTTCTCCAACCCCAACAGTTCCTTTGGCACAATTGTATCCTTTGTAAGTTCCTACCAGTCCGATAGCAAATCCAAAAAACACAGTTTTAACGGTCGCCGGAAGAATATCGGTAAAGCTCAGGGCATCAAAAACCTGATTGAAATAAAGCGTGTAAGAAACCCCTCCTTTTAGATTCTCGACAATCGCGGATCCCACCAGTGCAATGGTATCTCCTAAGATTACTAATAAAGGCACCATCAAGGTAGTTGCTAATATTCGGGTGACGATCAGAAATTTAAAAGGATTGGTACCGGAAACCTCCATCGCATCTATTTGTTCAGTAACGCGCATCGATCCGAGTTCAGCTCCCATTCCGGAACCGATTTTTCCAGCGCAAATCAAAGAGATAATTACCGGTCCGATTTCTCTGACTATGGAGATACTAATCATCGAAGGCATCCAAGATTCTGCTCCAAACTGCATCAAAGTGGGGCGAGATTGAAGTGTGAAAACAAGTCCTAAAATAAACCCGGTAACCACTACCAGAAACAAGGATCGGTTGCCTACGTTGTAGCACTGCTTCAATAATTCTTTAAATTCAAAAGGCCTGCTGAACAGTTCCCTAAAAAACCGACCTGCAAAAAATGTCATATCACCAATTTCTGCAAAAAAGGCTTTTGAACGCTCCAATATTAGGGTTGCATTTACCATAAAAAAGAATCAAACCTTAAATATAACAAGTATTTGCAATCAAAAATATGATTTTCATCAGATTTGCGCTGATTTTGTAATTGGTATAACCCGGATTTGTGAGCTTCGAGTTAGTCAGGCTTTGTGTTGGAGATATAATATGAAGAAGGAAATGTATTACTTCTTACGGCCTGTAAAATGTTCCATAGTTTTATAAATCCCCAAAACATTTCCGGCAAACCAATCGAAAAAAATGAATGACATCACCGCTTGTCCGAAACGGGTGAGTCTATAAATGTAACTGGGAAGTGTCATCATTCTTTTATTTTTCTTAATGGCTTTGACAATCTTGAGCGCTGCGACCTCAGGATCTAAAATCGGAATTTTTGAATGTACTCCTTCAAACATTCCTGTGTCGATAAAATAAGGCATGATTGTAGTTACCTTCACATTCTTTTTTAATTGCTTCATCTCTAGTCGCAAGCTATCTGACCATCCGATAAGCGATCATTTTCTCGCAGCATAAACCGACATTTTTGAATTTGAGATAATTCCTCCTGAAGAAGAGATGTTACAGATATGTCCTGAGTTTTTGTCGATCATCTCTTTTAAAAACTCTGTGATAATCAGGATCGGTGGCGTTAATTTCCATTGTATTGATAATGTCTGAAGTAGAATGATCGTGGAAATATTCTCCAACCACTATTCCTGCATTGTTGATCAACACGTTAATACTATCAAATTCTTGTTTCACTTTCTTAACGGTTTCTTGTATTTCGGAAGTGTTTGAAACATCAATTTGAAAGCCTGCAATAAATCCAAGACTCGAGAAATCGGAAATAATCTTGTCAATTCCCGATTGATCAATATCCCAAATAATCACTTTTGCTTTGCGCTTCAGCATCAAACGAACCATTATTTTTCCAATTTTCGAAGCACCTCCAGTAATTAAAACCAATTTATCTTTTAACTGCGTGATTTTCCTTTTTAAGGAATTTAATTTATAACTAATCCCGAATGAACTTTCGTCCAAATGGGATTAGATTAAACATAACTTCAATTACAAGGCACTAAATTATAGCAACCATGGGTCTTCTTCAGGATTGATATAATCTTTTGTGTTGGTATCTATCTCCACTCCCGGATCTACAGGTTTTGTAGGTGTATTTAATTCTGGATGCATATTGTTGGCCTTGAATTGATTTTCACTGGAATCTCGTTTGGGGAGATCTAAATCGACATCATCAATCGAAATTTCCATCGCTTCAGCTACTCCTTTTCCATATTCCGGATCTGCTTGGTAACAGTGATAAATGTGTCTGTGTTTTATTTGTAACGTCGAATCTCCCATGTGTCTGGCGGTATTGTCAAATAATACTTGTTGTTGATCGGCTGTCATTGCTCTAAACAACATTCCGGGTTGGGTGAAATAATCTGAATCGTCTTCTCTAAAATCATATCGATCTACATCACCACCTTTTTCTCGCGGCAAATTTTCTTTTGGATTATCCGTCCAGTTGCCATAGCTATTGGGTTCATAATGCAATTCGCTTCCCAAATTTCCATCTACACGCATTTGTCCATCCCGATGGAAACTGTGTGGATTTTCAACTGCTTTAGGCGAGTTTACGGGGATTTGATGATGGTTGACTCCTAAACGATATCGTTGTGCATCTCCATAAGAAAACAAACGTCCTTGTAACATCCGGTCGGGAGAAAAACTAATTCCGGGAACTGCATTGGCAGGATTAAAAGCCGCTTGTTCTACTTCAGCAAAATGATTATCCGGATTTCTGTTTAATTCGAATTCTCCTACCGGTATCAACGGGAAATCTTTTTTCAACCACATTTTAGTCAAGTCAAACGGATTGTTTTCCATCGCATCCGCTTCATCTTCAGTCATCAATTGTACATAGACTTTCCATTTTGGGAATATCTTTTTTTCAATGGCTTCATAAAGATCTCTTTGATGAGATTCTCTGTCCATTCCAACAACTTTTTCAGCTTCTTGATCGGTAAGGTTTCTTATTCCTTGTTGCGATCTAAAGTGAAATTTCACCCAGGTGCGTTTATTTTCAGCATTGATAAAACTATATGCGTGCGAACTGAATCCGTGCATATGTCTATAAGAAGAAGGAATTCCTCTGTCGCCCATAATAATAGTTACTTGCAAAAGTGCTTCTGGCAGCGAAGACCAAAAATCCCAGTTGGTATTCGGACTTCTCATATTGGTGCGTGGATCTCTTTTAATGGCGTGATTGAGGTCGATAAATTTCAGCGGATCTCTGAAGAAAAATACCGGAGTATTATTTCCAACCATATCCCAGTTTCCTTCTTCGGTATAGAATTTAAGAGCAAATCCGCGAATATCTCTTTC
>DATGSA010000035.1:0-9009 GCA_035303085.1 Flavobacteriaceae bacterium | reverse complement strand
TGGATGGTTACGAAGCCCGAGATTTGGCTTTAAGTGAAGAGTGGGATTTATTCATCTTTGACTTGATGTTGCCGGGATTGACCGGGATTCAACTATGCGAACTCATTCGCTTTAAAAACATAAAAACACCGGTTTTGATGTTGAGCGCCCTGAGCGAAACCGAAGATAAAATCAAAGCTTTGGATATCGGTGCAGATGACTACTTGACTAAACCCTTTCATTTTCAAGAATTGGTTTCCCGAATAAAAGCGCTCAACCGCAGAAATAAACAATATGTTTCCTCCGAATCTCCAATTTTAAGTTGTGCGGATTTGACCTTGGATTATGCCAAAAATAAAGTAGAGCGAGCAGGTGAAATTATAGAGTTATCATCTAAAGAATTTAAGCTTTTACAAACGTTGTTAGAAGACAAAGATAAAGTCGTTCACAGAACCAAAATCTTACAAAAAGTTTGGAATACCGGACAGGAAACTTACACTAATGTGATCGATGTTTATATTTCTTATCTGAGAAGCAAAATTGATGCGGATCACCCCCAAAAATTGATTCACACCGTGAAAGGTCGCGGATATATGATTTCTGATCAAGAATGAAAATAAGTCATAAACTTACTCTGGTTTCAAGCTTGCTTTTTGCAGGGGTTTTCCTCATTGTGTCAGTGATGATTTATATTTCTTTCAACAATACTTCTAAACATATTTTTTATGCAGAACTCGCCCGAACAGCGAAGATTGCCGGAATGTTTTATCTCGAAAAAGATGAACTGAGCAAAACCCAGTATCAGCCTATTGAGGAAGCTTTTTATAATCTAAGTCCGGACCAAAAAATAAGTATTTATGACGAGCAAGATGCTATCGCTTTTGACACCGAAGACCAAAGTCCGGAATTGATCTCCAGTTTAGATGAAATTCGCCAAAAAGAAACCTTGAATTTTAAAAGAGGCTCAGATTATTATCACGGGCTGTTTTATGAAGATAACCAAGGAGATTTTGTCGTGCTGGTCAAAGCGCAAAGTCCGATGATTCAAGATCAACTCAATAATTTAATCTTGATTTTGGGGTTGGCTTTTTTATTGGGAATGACACTCTTGGTGATGTTGACTTCTTGGTTATCAAAACTCGCTTACAAACCTGTCAGACATACCATTCAGCAAGTAAACACCTTAGACCTCAATCAAAAACCACTTCACTTAAAATATAAATCTACCAAAGATGAACTCGAAGAGCTCTTTGAAGCATTTAATGTGCTTTTGAAGGAAATTGAACAAACTTATGACCAACAAAAAAACTTTGTGGATTATGCTTCCCACGAACTCAAAACGCCTTTAGCCGGAATTATCAGTCAGTTGGAAGTACAACTCGCCCGAGAGCGCCAACCGGAAGAATATCGAGAGACTTCAGAAGTTGTCCTCTTCGAAGCAGAACGATTGAGGGATATTTTAAAAAACCTATTGACATTTTCCAGTTTAAATCGCGTGGTCCATCGCAAGCAGATGATGCGAATTGATGAATTGCTTTGGGAAGTATTAGAACAGCTTTCCAAAAAATATTCCCCCAATAAATTTAAGGTAGAAATGGAGGTTTCTCCCGAGAACTCAGATCTGCTCGAATATGAAGGAAATAGAATTTTATTCGGTATGGCTTTGTATAACCTCTTAGATAATGCTGCTAAATTTTCGGATGATACTGAAGTAACAATTTATTTTGAGATTAGAAAGAACAGGCTAAACCTCATAATTCAAGACCGCGGAATTGGTATGAATACGCAAGATTTAAAACGAATTGCGCAACCCTTTTACCGCGCTCAGAACGCTACACACTACCAAGGAAGCGGATTAGGAGTAAGTATCGCCTTGCGAATTTTAGAATTACACGACATCGATTTTACTATCGAAAGTGAAGAAGGAATAGGAACTCGAGTGATATTGGAGTTTTAAGTATCCGAAATTAATTGCTTTCAAACTCTTTTCCACCCTTTACCGTGCCCGCCTATGGAGGAGGACCGAGGAAAAAGAAAAGGGCTTGAAAGCTCTATTCTAACTTGAATTACTTCTTCAACATTAAAATTCTCTAATCCTATTTTAATCAGTTTTTAATCTCACTTGAAGTTTATTCTAATCTTAGATTCTTTGTTTTGCAAATATTTGAAACTAATACCGAATCGACTTCTGCATATACGGGTTCAAACTAATTGCGAAATATTCGGGAACCGCTGTCGTCTCTCGGTATTATACTAAAAAGAATTAGACGGAAAAATAAATCGGTTTGGTATAAATTATGGCATTACACAAGAAACTTCTTCTAATTGTGGTGATTTGTTTTTGGGGTGCAGCTCTATCTGCTCAAGAAATAGACACCTTAAAACTCGATTTGCCGGAGGTCGAAAAACTTTTGTTGGAAAACAATTTATCGCTATTGGCAGAAGAACTCAATATCGATATTGCTGATGCTGAAATTATCCAAGCTAAGATTTGGCCGAATCCAACACTGAGCGTAGATGAGTTGAATCCATACGTTTCGAATTATCAAAAACGACATGCAGAAGAACAAGCATCTCTTTTTGGCAGTGAAAGTTTTGGAAAATACCGACAAATAGAAGCTCAACTCGAACAGGTTTTTAGCTTGGCGGGAAGTAGGAAAAAGAGAAAGGCTATGGCCGAGGTAGCTGCTGATCAAGCGGAAGCTTACTTGGCCGATTTCTTATTGGATTTGAAAACCGCGTTTAGAAAAACCATTTTTGATTTTACTTATCATCGATTGTATCATCAAATGCTCAATCGACAGCTTACTTCATTACAAACCATTCTAACCTCTTATGAAAAGCAATATCAACAAGGAAATATCAATAAAATGGAACTCACACGTTTGCGAGTTTCTGAAATGAAATTAAAAGATGAAATAATCGATCAGCAAAACACCCTTGGAGCGTTGCAGGCTGAATTGATTGTGTTGTTAAACTTACCGGATAAAACCAATTTAATAATTGAAGATGTTTTCAAACCCAATTATGATTACCAAACATTTTCAATGGATTTAGATTTCTTGCAAGACCAAGCTTTAACCAATCGACCGGATATCAGAATTTCAGTTCTTGAGCAAGAATTGGCTGAAAAAGAATATGCTTATGAAAAGTCAGAAGGTGTTCCTGAATTGGGAGTTTCCATCAGTTATGATCGTGGAGGAGGAATTTATCCGGATTATGTAGGCTTGGGGTTTTCAATAGATCTTCCTTTTAGCAACCCCAATAAAGGAAATATAAAAAAGGCGAAAATAAATATTCAGCAACAAGAATATTTCCATCAACAACATTTGTTGAAAGTGAAAACAGATATCAGAAATAAATATGATCGCGCATATTATTTCAGTCAGTTTTTTGATGGAATAGATGCAGATTATGTAGAGGATTTAGATAAAACCATGGAGGCTTATACAGAATATTTTAAAAATCGCACGATTAATATTACCACCTACATGGATTTCTTAGAAGCGTACAATGACAGTAAAGAATCGATTTTTGATAATGAAAGAGAATTTTTCAAAGCCGTGGAAGACTTAAAATATGCCACGGGAATTGAATTAAATATTTAGAATATTATATGAATAAGCATAGATATAAATGGAAAGTAAGCATTTGGATTTTGCTCTTAACCATGTTGACTATTTCTTGTAATACAGATAAGAAAAATGAAAATATAAAAGAAAACTCAACGGAAAACTGTCTGACAGAGAGGCAACTTAAAAAGCTTAAACCGATAACTATCGAACCCTCAACCGTAAGCGAAAAATTGCGTCTTAACGGAAAAGTAATTTATGATCCTAATGCCGTGGTCAATTATGTGAGTTTAGTCAGCGGAGTGATTATCAATACGTTTGTTTCCCTTGGCGATAAAGTCGAGAAAGGTCAAGTCTTAGCCGAAATCAGAAGTGCAGAGCTCAATAAGATGGCAACTCAGGTTAAACAACTGAAAGCACAGTTAAAAGTAGCTCAGCGAGAATTGGAATCTCAGGAGAGTTTTTATGAAGACAATATCGCTTCTGAACGCGAAATTATTCAAGCGCAAAGTGAAAAAGAAAATATTGAAGCCGAATTGGAAAATCTGCAAAGTAATTTGGAGTTATATAGCCCGGCAAAAAGAGAAAGTGCTTTCCAAATTCGCGCGCCACAAAGTGGATATTTAGTGGATAATAACTTAGTAACCGGATTACAACTGGCAGCCGAAGGAGAATCATTATTTACCATTTCAGATATGAACCAAGTTTGGGTGAATATGAATATTTATGCCACACATCTCAATTTTGTCAAGGAAGGAATGCCGATTGCCATCAAGGTGAATTCCTATCCAAACCAAGTTTTTGATGGCGAGATCAGTTGGATTTCCCATGTGATGGATCCCGAAGAAAATGTGTTAAAAGCACGTGTAATCTTAGATAATAAGAATTTACTATTAAAGCCCGGTTTGCAGGTGGAAGGTGTTGTTGAAGGCAAAAATGAATTAGAAATGCCGCGTTTGCCCGAACGAGCTGTTGTGTATAAAAATGATAGATATTATGTGGTGATCATTAAAGATGAATGTAAGCTGACTGCCCGCGAAGTAGAAGTCTATTCCCAAGATGAGCATACGATGTATATCAGAAAAGGGTTGGATTATGGCGAAAGAATAATTTCGAAAAACACCTTGCTGGAATTGGAAGATATTATCGCCAAAGAATAAAAAACAGGAAATTAAAATATGAGAAAATTTACCGACAGCTTAGTTTCATTTTCTTTAAAGAATCCGCTAATTGTTTTCTTTTTAGTGGGTTTGTTGGTAGCTGGTGGGATTTATAGTTTTATACATACCCCGATTGAAGCCTATCCGGATGTGACCAATACCCGTGCACGAGTGATTGCACAATGGCCGGGAAGAAGTGCAGAAGAAGTTGAGAAGTTTGTCACCTTGCCGATCATGAGAGAAATGAATACCATTCCTAAAAAAGCGAATGTGCGATCTATTTCCTTGTTTGGACTTTCGGTGGTTTCCGTAGGATTTGGAGATGATGTAGATGACTTTTATGCTCAACAATACGCTTCCAATCGAATGCAAGATATCGACCTGCCTGATGGAGTTGACGTAGAAATCGAACCGCCATCGGGAGCAACCGGTGAAATATTTAGATATATAATTGAAAGTGACCGTCCGATCAAGGAACTCGCTGCTATTCACGAATGGGTGATAGAACCGGAGTTGCTTGCTGTTCCGGGAATCGCAGCTATTGAGGATTTCGGAGGAGAAGAAAAAATATATCAAATTCAAGTAAATCCCATCGCCTTAGAACAATACGGACTTTCTTCCTTAGATGTATATGACGTTATATCTAAAAGCAATATCAACGTCGGTGGAGATATGATCGAAAAAGGAGACCAAGCTTATGTCGTGCGCGGAGTTGGCTTGTTGACCAGCGTTGAAGATATTAAAAATACTTTGATCACTGCTCACAATGGTGTACCGATTCTTGTAAAGGATATAGCCGATGTAGAAATCAGTGCAAAACCCAGGATGGGTCAAGTTAGCCTGGATGACAGAGATGATGTAATTCAAGGAATTGTTATCATGCTGAGAGGAGAAAATCCGGAAGATGTTATTAAAGGAGTTAAGCAGAAAATCGATGAACTCAACAATCGGATTTTACCCAAAGATGTTCAGCTGAAACCCTTTATTGACAGAACAGATTTGGTCGAAACTACTGTCAAGACAGTTTCTACAAACTTATTAGAAGGAATTGTACTTGTTTCCTTAATCGTATTTATATTTCTCTTTGATTGGCGAACCACTTTAACCGTGGCGTTGGTTATTCCGCTTTCGTTCTTGTTCGCTATTATTATGTTGAAAATTCAAGGCATGCCCGCCAACCTGATTTCTATGGGAGCTTTGGATTTTGGACTCTTACTCGAAGGAACTTTGGTTATTGTTGAAACAGTTTATGTAGCGCTGGAGAAAAAATCGGAAGAATACGGAGTAGAACGCTATAACAAACTTTCAAAATCCGGATTGATCAAGCGAACTATCAGCAGAGTTGCACCTCATATTTTCTTTGCTCAACTGATTTTAATTGTAGCGCTTTTCCCGATTTTCTCTTTCCAAAAAGTAGAGGGGAAGATGTTTTCACCTTTAGCCTATACCTTGGGTTATGCTTTATTGGGATCCTTAATATTGAGCTTGACTTTCGTGCCGGCAATGTCCAAACTGATTTTGGATAAAAACATTAAACCCAAAAAGAATCCGATATCAGATTGGTTTAATCGAGTGACCTATTGGTTGTATGAAAAAACCTTCACCTATCGAAAAATTACGTTGGTCGCATTTTTAATAGTCTTGGTCGGTTCCGGTTGGAAAATGGCGAATTATGGAAGTGAATTTATCCCTGAACTCAACGAAGGAGCCGTTTATGTTCGTGCTACTTTACCAAATAGTGTAAGCTTAAAAGAGTCGGTAAGAGTCGGAAAAGACATTCGTAATAAACTAAGAGAATTCGATGAGGTAGATTTTGTGTTGAACCAAACCGGAAGACCCAATGACGGAACGGACCCAACCGGATTTTTCAACAATGAATTCCATATCGAACTCAAACCGACGAATCAATGGGAAAGAAAAGTAACTAAAGAAGAATTGATTGCCCAAATGAAAGATACTTTAGACACGTATCGCGGAATCAATTTCGGATTCAGTCAACCGATTCAAGATAATGTAGAAGAATATGTGGCGGGCGTGAAAAGCTCCTTGGTAGTAAAAATCTTCGGAGACGATCTTTTTGAAATGGAAGACCAAGCTAATCAAGTAGCCACAGCAATTAAAAAAGTGGATGGAATCACCGATGTTTTGGTATATGAAAATATAGGTTCACCGGAATTGCGAATCAGTTTAAAGGAAAATCGAATGGCACAATATGCCGTCAGTACAGAAGAAGCGCAAGCAGTTATTGAAATGGCCATTGGCGGGAAAAAAGCTTCCTCTTTTTATGAAGATGAACGCCGATTTGATATCCAAATACGTTTTGCTGAAAGCTATAGAGATAGTGAAGAAGAAATTGCAAATATTCTGATTCCCACGATGAACGGACATAAAATTCCGTTGAGAGAAATAGCCGATATTGAGTTTAAAACCGGACCTGCATTTATTTATCGAGAAGGGGGAAGTCGATATACTTCGGTCGGGTTTAGTGTAGATGGAAGAGATTTAGGCGGTGCGATTGCTGAAGCACAAAAAGCGGTAGAAAATGAAGTTCAGTTTCCTGCTGATACCAAAGTTGACTGGGCTGGAGAGTTTGAAAGTAAAGAGCGCGCCACTAAACAGTTAAGTGTAATTGTGCCAATGGTACTGCTATTAATTATGTTTTTGCTCTATATGAACTTCGGAAATATCCGTGATACTTTAATAAGTATCTCAACTTTACTTTTTGCCTTTATCGGTGGATTTATTTCGCTATGGCTGACAGGAACAATCTTCGGGATTTCAGCGGGAATCGGATTTATTATTCTTTTTGGTGTAGTGACGATTAACGGAATTATTCTGGTAGCTGAAATGAAAGAACTGATGCGAAGAATGCTCCTGAAAGACGCGATTTCTAAGGGAATTAAAAACCGTATCCGTCCGATTATTATGATTGCTTTGATGGGATCACTCGGATTACTCCCAGCAGCACTTTCCACAGGAATGGGCTCCGAAATTCAAAAACCATTGGCTATTATGATTACCGGAGGACTGCCAATCGCGATGATTTTATCTTTCACCGTCTTGCCTATTGTGTTTTATCTGGCTTATAGAAAGAAATATGAGTAAAGTTAACCCTTGAAGAATTCGAAACTCTTCAAGGGGTATTCAAAATGAAATATTACAAAGTAATTCCCCCATCAACACTTATCGTTGTTCCTGTTATATATCGCGCATTGTCAGAAGCTAAAAAAGCATAAATATTAGCGATGTCTTCCGGTTTTCCCAATTCTTGCAAAGGAACTTTGCCGGCCATTTTTTCCAATACCTCTGCAGGCATTGCTTTCACCATTTCCGTTAAGATAAAACCCGGAGCAACAGCGTTAACACGCACCCCTTTTCTGCCCAATTCTTTAGCCAATGTTTTTGTCATAGCAATCAACCCGCCTTTGGTGGCAGAATAATTTGTCTGTCCGAAATTGCCATATAGACCGACAACAGAAGAAGCATTTAAAATAACCCCAAATCCATTGTCTGTCATAATAGGAGCAATTTGTCGCGTGCAATTGTAAACACCGGTTAAGTTTACATCGATTACTTGTTGCCATTGTTCTTGCTCCATTTTTAATAAAGTAGCGTCTCGAGTAATTCCGGCGTTATTCACCAAAATATCGATTCGAGAAAATTCTTTAATAGCTTCTAAAGTGGCTTTTTTAACTTCTGTTACATCAGCTGTGTTAACTTTTCTGAATGATATCTTGTTGTTTTTGTTTGACGAGTATTGAGCTGTAAGTTTTTTTCCTGCTTCTACAGAAATATCCCAAACGATGACTTGCGCCCCTTCTTCGATGAATTTCTTAACCGTGGCTTTTCCGATTCCATTTGAACCCCCGGTGATTACAGCTACTTTTCCCTTTAATGATCCCATAATTCGTTGTTGTTTATGCGTTTTAACCGTGTAAAACTAAGATTTTAAATGGCTAAACCTTATGTATATCTGTAAAATTGAAATACATACACTTGTGTAGTTATTATATTGTTATAAATTAGCTAAATAGAATTGGAGAGTAAATTAAGTTTTAGTTAGATAATCTGCTCGAAATTCAAGGCTGTAAAGTGGCAATTATGAGTATTTCTTTTCTTACCGGTTTATTACTTGTGGTTTATATCGCGATTATCTTGTTTTTTGTGATTCGCGGAGCCATTCGTACAAAATCCTTAGAAGATTTTGCAGTAGGTAGAGGGTTTTCTCCTGTGGTAGTTGGGCTGTCCTTAGCGGCAAGTACTACAAGTGCAGCTACCTTTATTATTAATCCCGGCTT
>DATGSA010000034.1:0-12475 GCA_035303085.1 Flavobacteriaceae bacterium | reverse complement strand
TTAAAGACGATTTTTGGGAAAATCTCATTTAGGGTGTCCCAGTGTCGAAGTCAGGAGTTACCAGACAATCTTTTTATTAATACCTATATTGCACCTTTTCAAAAAGGCATATGCGTATAAGACCAAAATAGCATAAACTATTGGCTTGCTTTTATTTTGGAAAAGAGTATCGTTAATTAAAAGATCTACAAAAATTAAATTATGATGTGGACTAACAAGACTTCTAAGATAGGCACCACTTTTATTATTTTCCTGCTTAGTTTTTCCGTTTTTGGACAAGAATCCCTTGAAAATAAAAAGAAAGACT
Organism: Flavobacteriaceae bacterium; assembly: GCA_035303085.1. Lineage (GTDB taxonomy): Bacteria > Bacteroidota > Bacteroidia > Flavobacteriales > Flavobacteriaceae > JAJYSO01. The sequence continues at coordinate 12,168 of DATGSA010000034.1, read as the reverse complement.
ATACCCTCTCCTATCCTGATTTCATCGATAAATTAGCCACTCAAAATTTAGGATATGCAGCGGAGCAATACAATATTTCTATAGCAGAAGCTGAAATAGAGGCTGCAAAGATCTTTCCGGATCCGGAATTAAGTTTTACGGCTTATGACAATCAAGAACGTCGTATGAAAATGGGGTACGGTTTTGAAGCTGAGCTCGAATGGGATTTGGAATTAGGCGGAAAAAGGAAAGCGCGAAAAAAATTAGCTTTAGCTGAACGCGAGTTGGCAGAAATGGAACTGATTGAATATTTCAAAGAGCTGAGAAAAAGTGCCACCATTGAATTTCTGAAAGCTTTGCGCAATAGAATGCATTATGACATAGAAAAAAAATCCTATGACAGAATGCGCGAGTTATCCATTCAAGACAGTATTCGTCACAAGGAAGGAAAAATTTCTAAATCCAGAGCCAATCAGAGTAAGTTAGAAGTATTGGCTAAATACAATCACCTACAAGAGGTTGCTGATGACTGCAGAGCAAGTTTGCTGAATATTAAAAGTTTAATAAGCTCCTACAAACACGATACCGTTTATACGCCAACTGGAGATTTAAAAGACTTTAATCGTGTTTTCAATTTAGAAGAACTCATCGAAAGTGCAAAAAACAATCGGACGGATGTATTGATTACTCGACATCAGCTGGAAATATCTGACAATAAAGTGGCTTTAGAAAAAGCAGAGCGGGTGATGGATTTAGGCTTGAGTATCGGGGTTGAAAACAATTCTTTTGCTAAAAACATCATCGGTCCTACCCCTGGTCATACAGCGGTTTTTGCCGGAGTCTCGGTTCCTTTACAATTTTCAAACAACAAAGACGCCGGATTAAAAACAGCACAATTTGAAAAAGAACAGTCCATTCTGCGACATCGACAACTGACATTAAATTTAGAAAAAGAAATCACCGAGGCTTATAATGATTACATTACGAAACAGAAACAAGTAAAATTAATTGAGTCAAGTATCGATGAAGCCGAGAGGATATTTGAAGAGGAGGTAGAAAATTACCTGAAAGATAAAACCAGTCTTTTAGAGGTTTTGAACGCGGAAAGAACTTATAGCAGAATACAAAATCAATACATCCACACGCTTTTAAAATATGCCATAGCTTTAGTTGACTTAGAAAGCTTGGCCGGTATTTGGGATATTGATTTTTAAATAAACCATTATGAAAAAAATTATAACCATAGTTTTAATAACCTCGGCCATCAGTCTTCAGGCGCAAGAGTTTCAAAATCCGGTAGAAGAAAAAGTCGCTTTTTCGGTTAAAGCGGGTTACCTCAACTCCACGCTGAAAGGCAGTGACAAAAGCTTCTTGGCTTCAGACGGCAAGATCAATAGTTTTAATAATATCTTTGCAGGAGTAAGTGTAGATAATCCAATTGGAAAAAATTTTAGTTTGAAACACGAGCTTTTTTATCAAAATTACGGCGGAAAATTTAAGCGTGAATTATCCGAAGATGATTTAGATGCGGAATTGTCAATGCACAGCTTAAGACTAAACCCCATCAGCTTGGCCTATCGGTTTGGAGATTTACATCTTTTTGCCGGTCCTTATATCAATATGTTATTGAGCTCTTCTATTACTGCCATCGATGAACAAGGAAATTTATATAAAGACCATGATATTTTCGGAACCGAAACTGAAAATCAAGAAGAAGGAGACTTTCTTCAAAACATGGATTATGGATTTGTAATCGGTGCAGAATATCAATTAAACTTCGGTGGAATTATAGGGGTTCAATATTCCAAAGGATTCGCAAGTATTTTTGACAATTCAAACACTTATGATATTTTTGGGCCCGCTGGTCCTGAAGATTTGAAAATTTACAACCAAACCTTAGGCGTTTATCTGGGGTTTCAATTCTAATAATAAATCCTGCAAAACCACTCTGGACTTAATTTACTTGACAAATCAACAATCTGTCAAATTAACTCTGACTGCTAATCCGGCTTCGCTGGTTTCCTTGTATTTAGAACTCATATCTCTTGCAGTGTCCCACATCGTTTCCACTACCTCATCAAAAGTAACTCTTGCTGCGGTCACATCTCCATTTAAAGCGAGTTCTGCTGCATTAATAGCTTTAATCGCTCCCATCGTGTTTCGCTCGATACAAGGCACTTGAACCAATCCCATAATCGGATCACAGGTCAACCCTAAATGATGTTCCATCGCTATTTCTGCAGCCATCAAGACTTGCTCCGGTGTTCCTCCTGAAAGTTCTGTTAGTGCGCCGGCGGCCATAGAAGAAGAAACGCCGATTTCGGCTTGACAACCTCCCATCGCGGCAGAAATGGTGGCATTTTTCTTAAATATACTTCCGATTTCACTCGCCGTCAATAAGAATTGCTTGATTTCTTCAAATCCTGCATCATGGTTTTCAATGACTTGATAATACATCAACACAGCGGGAATAACCCCTGCTGCTCCGTTTGTCGGGGAAGTAACCACTCTGCCTAAATCAGCATTGACTTCGTTTACCGCTAAAGCAAAACAGCTCACCCACTTCAAAATCGATCGGAATTTCTTATCTGTTTTTCGAATCGACTTGATCCATTCTTGCGGATTATCATAACTTTGTCCTTCTATTAATTTCTCGTGAATCCCATAAGCGCGGCGAGTTACATTTAATCCTCCGGGAAGGATTCCCTCTGTATGACAACCTTCATACATCGATTCGAGCATCACTTGCCAAATATCCTCGATACCTTTATTGATCTCCTGTTCGTTTCTAAGCGACAATTCATTTTCCCACACCACTTCAGAAATCTTCAAATTATCTTCTCGACAGTGGGCTAAAAGCTCTTCTCCTGTTTGGACCGGATGTGGAAAGGCTTTGAATAATTCTTCTTTTGTTTGCGAAGCTTTACGCTCTTCTTGCACGACAAACCCTCCTCCAATCGAGAAATAATCATCCGATACTTCTTCTCCGTTTGATAATGCTGCGGTAAGCCGCATTCCATTTGGGTGATAATCCAAAAAGGTTTTATGAAAAACGAGATCGGATTCCCATTCGAAGGGAATTTCTTTTTCACCGGCTAACTTTAAAATTTTATCTGTTTTAATCTTTTGGATTTCTTCATCTATCATCTTCGTAGGAATCGTTACCGGATCGTATCCACTCAACCCCAATAAAGAAGCGATATCCGTGGCATGACCAATTCCGGTGAGCGATAAAGAGCCATATAAGTCGATATGAACTTTTTCAACTTGATCGAATTTCTTTTTCTGTTTCAACTTTTCAATCCATTCTTGCGCAGCTCGCCAAGGACCTAAAGTATGAGAGCTGGACGGACCAACTCCAATTTTCAACATATCAAAAACACTGATACTTTCCAATGAGATAAATTTTAGAGGGTTCAGGGCAACTTACAAAATACTATCGATAAAAGCCAAAAGGTTCTTTTTTGAAAATCGGTTAAATCCTTTTTTTCTACTGAGATGACCATTATTTTTAAAGAACCGTTTTCCTTCCTTTTTCACCGATCCTGCTCCCAAGGCGCACATGGTAAAGGGCGGGAAGGAAAACTGCTTTAATTGTTAGGCAACTTACTAAGAGACAGTCTTTTGCCGAAATTAAATAACAACTTATTTTTTCCGTTTAAAATCTAAGTCATGAAAATCAAAACTGAAATCAGTTAACGGAGAAATTGCTTTAATAGAAAAACCTTGTGCTTTTCCTTCGTTATCCAAATCGAAATTGACAAAAGCATCGGCGTTAAAGGTTCTGTTATCCCAACGCACCACATAAGTCGTTCCTTTGTAAAACAACATATCACCTATTAATTCCGGGGATTTCTTTGCGGTAAATCTGAGCCTTCCTTCTTCATTTCTTTCAATTTTTACTTCGCCAAACCAATCATCGACATAAGTTCCCGTGATATCTTGGTCTTTTAATCCGGGAGATTTCTTTTTGAGTTGTACTTCAATCTCCTGTGCTACCTTAGTATTAATGCTATCGGCTCTTTTTTCTGCTTTCTGACGTCTTTGATAATACTGATCAATTCTGTCTTTTCCGGAAACATCTAAATAAGCATCTTTAATCGAATTGGTAACCGATAAAAATGCTGCTCCCGATTCTTGATTGGTCAATACAATAATTCCCAACTTCAGTTCAGGAATAATAGTCACTTGGCTGACAATTCCAAAAAGACCCCCGGTGTGCGATGCTTGTTTATATCCCATCACATCTTTTACATTCCATCCCAAAGCATAAGCTGAGAAGTTAGTATTGTAATTTCCTCGGGAAGTCGGCGTTATCGTTTGTGGTTTCCACATTTCTATCGCTTGTTTTTTGCTGAACAAACTGTCCTGCAGATTTTCTCCATACTTTCCATAATCAATTCTGGCTTGCACCCATTTGCGCATATCTTTGATAGAAGCATAAATTCCGGCTGCCGGAGCACTTATCGGCGTAAAAGTTTGCGGTGTGACCTGCAATTTTCCGTCCACCGGCGCATGTCCGTCGATGCGATTTTTATCTTTTTCAATTTCCTCTATATTTGTCAAAGAGCGATTCATTTCTAAGGGCTGAAAGAAGTGTTTATCCAAATAATCTTCAAAAGTTTCTCCGGAAACTCGCGAGACAATTTCTCCTGCTACGATATAAAACAAGTTGTCATAATCGTACTTGGATCTAAAAGAAGAAACCGGTTTTAAATATCTTAAATTGTGAATCATCTCTTCCATGGTTGTGGTATTGGTTGCAGGAATCACCATCAAATCACCGGCTCCCAGACCTAGTCCACTTCTATGTGTCAAGAGATCTCGAACAGTAAATTCACTTGTCACATAGGGGTTGTACAATTTAAATTCAGGAATTATATCAGTAACTTTGGTATCCCACTCCAATTCTCCCTCATCTACAAGTTGCGCTAAAGCAGCAGTGGTAAATGCTTTGGTGTTAGAAGCTACGCCGAAAATCGTATTTTTATCGACCGGTTTTTCAGTTTCAATAGACCGAATTCCATAAGTTTTTTCCAAGATGATTTCTCCATCTTTTATCACGGAAACTGCCATTCCCGGAACATTAAAGGTCTCCATGCTTTTCGCTACTACACTGTCGATTTGGTGTGGACTTAATCCTTGTGCAACAATCGGAAAGCTTCCGATTCCGATCATTAACAATAACGAAAACAAAAGAGCGTTGAATTTCATATTCATACTGATATTTTTAAATTTAATAAGTCTTCAAGTAAGTTGTTTTTAAGCAACTACCAAACATAACCAACTTTTGGTTTTTATCGCTTGATTTGGAGGTAGTAAAACAAAAAGCCTCTCCAAAAAGCTATTGGAAAGGCAATTAGTTTTTTATCTGAAAATGATTTTATCAAATCACTGATTTAAATTGTTTTAAAAAACGCAGATCATTTTCGTAGAACATTCTGATATCATCAATTTGATAGAGCAACATCGCGATTCTTTCAATTCCCATTCCAAATGCAAAACCAGAAAATTCTTCCGGATCGATATCACAGTTTTCCAGAACGTTCGGATCGACCATTCCACACCCCATGATCTCCAACCAACCTGTACCTTTTGTAATGCGATGGTCAGCTTCAGTTTCTAATCCCCAATAAATATCGACTTCAGCGCTGGGTTCTGTAAAAGGGAAGTAAGAAGGTCGCAGGCGAATTTCAGATTTTCCAAAGAGCTGTTCAGTGAAATAGAGCAAGGTTTGTTTTAAATCTGCGAAGGAGACATTTTTATCAACATACAATCCTTCTACTTGATGAAAGAGACAGTGCGATCGAGCAGAAATATCTTCATTTCGATAAACCCTACCCGGCGAAATTGTTCTGATCGGTGGTTTATTTTCTTGCATATAACGGATTTGTACTCCGGAGGTATGGGTTCGTAAAAGGTATTTCTCAGGGTCGGTTTGTACAAAAAAAGTATCTTGCATATCCCGCGCCGGATGATATTCCGGTAGATTTAACGCTGAAAAATTATGCCAATCGTCTTCAATTTCCGGACCTTCGGAAACATTAAAACCGATATTAGAAAACACCTCAATTATTTGGTTTTTCACAATGGTAATTGGATGTCTGGCACCGATTCCTATTTTTTGACCCGGGCGGGATAGATCTCCATAAATCCCTTCCTCTTCTTTTTGTTCCTCTATGGCCGTTTTTAAGGAATCAATTTTATCTTGGGCTTTGGTCTTTAGCTTGTTAATCATTTGACCAAATTCCTTTTTGTCTTCTTTGGGTATCTTTTTAAAAGAAGCAAAAAAATTATTCAGTATACCTTTCTTTCCTAAATACTTAATCCTGAATTCTTCTACAGCATCCAAATTATCCGCTTCAAAGTTTTCAACTTCAGCAATATGCGATTTTATTTCTTCTATCATTTATTTTCTTTGTTTCAAATAGACAAATCTAAAAAAATTGGTTAGTCGATGTAGTTATTTTCAAGGAAATAATCAACTATAGCTTCCTTCATCATTACACTTTGTTCACCGGCTTTCAAAACGGGCAACGCTTCCAAGAATTTATAATGTGGCCAGCCATCTTCATCAAAATACTCAAATTCATAATATCCTAAAGGTTCGAGTAATCTGCAAATGGCAATATGCATCAATTCGATTTTTTCCTGTTTTTCGAATTTGCGATTTAACTGACCTAATTCCTGAACGCCAATCAAATAAATAATAGTATCTAAATCTAAAGATTCTCCATCTCCAAACCGATCCGACAATTTCCGATGCAAGGTCTGCCAACGCTCCTTTAATTCTTCATCTCTTGCCATAATTTCTTGTTTGATATAACTGCAAAGATAATCAACTTGCATTCTTCTCTCAAAAATTCTCCATAATAAAAGGCATAAACCTTAAAGATGTTTATTTTCGTCTCTACGATTAATTGTTTTTTATGACTTTGTCAGTGTTTATATATACCCAAATGATCGGTTCAAGTTTATCATATCTCGATATTATTTTAGGAATAATTCTTTTGATAGGGATAATGCGTGGGTTAAAACTGGGGTTTATCAGAACTCTGACTTCACTTTTGGCTTGGGTTGTAGGGATTTATGTCGCTATTCACTTTTCTTATTTCCTGTTGGATTATCTCGAAGAATATTTAGCGTGGAACAGAGAAACCCTTAATATCGCCGCATTTGTGCTTACATTTATCATCGTAGTTCTTTTCTTTTCTATAATTGGACAATTTTTAACTCACCTGAGTAAATTTCTCGCTCTTGGCTTACTCAATCGACTTTTAGGTGGAATTTTAGGACTTTTAAAATCGGCTCTTATTCTTAGTATTATATTGATATTTCTATCAAGTTTTAATACCGAAGAGAAATTAATTCCACAAGAAACAATCTCCTCCTCCAAACTATATGAACCGTTGGAAAAATTTGGAAGGAAAATTTTACCGTCTGTGGTAATAACTATTAAAGAACATACACCAAACGATTTTGATTTTGATTTCTTTGAAGAAAATAATTCAGAACGTGAAATGGAATAAAGTTTAATTAAATTGAAAACCACAAAATCAATCTCTTATAGAGCTGCGGATAAATTGTGTATAACTAATCGATGGTTTTTTTAGGAATTTCATTTTAAGCGCTTATATTTGAAGTTCCAAAAACGACACCCCCTCCTATTCCACAGCGTTCTTCCTTGTAAAATTCTGAAGACTTTCTGTTTGTTTTATTTCAGAACTTTAAAAAAGTTGTCCACTTTCTATTGTTCATAAGAAATTAATCGGCTCACTATCAGCATTTTATAATTTATTCCTGTAAACATTTTATTTTTATATATAAAAAACTTGTTATATTTTTTATACCTTTGCGTACGCATCAAGAAAACAATTACTAATATTTTTAATCCATACTTCTCATGTCAACAAAATTAAAAAGCAAAACTACAGCCCGTATTTTCACCGAAAAAGAAGCTTATCAAGCTGCCTTAGAATACTTTAACGGAGATGATTTAGCCGCTCGCGTGTGGGTAAACAAATACGCCTTAAAAGATTCTCAAGGCAATATTTATGAAGAAACTCCCGATGCGATGCACCGTCGGATTGCAAAAGAAATCGCTCGTATTGAGCAGAAATATCCCAATCCTATGACGGAGGAAGAGGTTTATGATCTTATTAAAGACTTTAAATATATAGTACCACAAGGAAGTCCGATGGCCGGGATTGGAAATAATCATCAGGTTTCTTCGTTGTCAAATTGTTTTGTAATAGGAAATGAAGGAGATTCTGATTCCTATGGTGGAATCATGAAAATTGACCAAGAACAAGTTCAGTTGATGAAACGTCGCGGCGGGGTGGGTCATGATTTATCTCATATTCGTCCTCGCGGAAGCGAAGTAAATAATTCGGCACTGACTTCAACCGGACTGGTTCCATTTATGGAGCGTTATTCTAATTCGACACGAGAAGTGGCACAAGATGGACGGCGTGGTGCTTTGATGCTTTCCGTATCGATCAATCATCCCGATGCCGAGGATTTTATCAATGCAAAGATGGAACAAGGCAAAGTAACCGGCGCTAATGTTTCTGTTCGAATTGATGATGATTTTATGAAGGCTGTAAAAAACAACGCTTCGTATGTTCAGAAATATCCGATTTTCAGTAAAAATCCTGATGTACAAAAAGAAATTAAGGCAGAGGAGCTTTGGAAAAAAATAGTTCACAACGCATGGCAATCTGCTGAACCAGGGGTTTTATTCTGGGACACTATCGCTCGGGAATCGATTCCTGATTGTTATGCCGACATGGGTTATAAAACTACTTCTACCAATCCTTGTGGCGAAATTCCTTTGTGTCCTTACGATTCTTGTCGTTTGTTAGCGATTAACCTACTTTCTTATGTAGAACATCCATTTACCGAAGAAGCTTCTTTCAACTTCGAACTTTTCCGAAAACACGGAGCCTATGCACAGCGGATTATGGATGACATTATCGATTTAGAATTGGAAAAGATCGACGGAATTTTAAACAAAATTGAATCCGACCCGGAATCGATGGAGATCAAAGCTACAGAAATGAATCTTTGGAAAAACATTCGACACAAAGCTGAAGAAGGTCGAAGAACCGGGATAGGAATTACAGCAGAAGGCGATATGTTGGCAGCTTTGGGAATCCGCTATGGAACTGAGGAAGGAAATGCTTTTTCAGAAAAAATTCATAAGAATTTGGCATTGGCGGTTTATCGTGGTTCTGTTGACACTGCCAAGGAACGTGGAGCTTTTGCTATTTACGACAGCACAAGAGAGGAAAACAACCCTTTTATTCAGCGATTAAAAAAGGAAGACGAAAAACTGTATTATGATATGATTGAATACGGTCGTCGAAACATTGCGCTTCTAACAATTGCGCCCACGGGGACTACCAGTTTAATGACACAGACAACTTCGGGAATTGAACCTGTATTTTTACCGGTCTATAAACGGCGTAGAAAAGTAAATCCCAATGATAAAGATGCACGGATTGATTTTGTAGATGAAATCGGTGATTCTTGGGAAGAATATGTGGTTTTCCACCATCGTTTTAAGAAATGGATGGAAGTTCAAGGTTACGATACTACCAGGAATTATTCAGAAAAAGAACTCGACGAATTAGTAAAAAAATCTCCTTACTACAAAGCCACTTCTAACGATGTTGACTGGTTGAGCAAAGTCAAAATGCAAGGTGCTGTTCAAAAATGGGTAGATCACTCTATCAGCGTAACTATTAACCTGCCTAATGACGTAAAGGAAGAATTAGTAGGGCAACTGTATATGGAAGCTTGGAAAGCCGGATGTAAAGGAGTTACTGTTTATCGCGATGGATCAAGATCGGGGGTTTTAATTTCCAATGATGAAAAGAAAGAAGGCGGAGAAGAAGATACTGATAACACGCTTACTGTTTTTCCTCGCGAACGTCCAAAAACGTTAACCGCGGATATTGTTCGTTTCCAAAACAACAAGGAGAAATGGATTGCCTTTGTCGGAAAAATCAATAATAAGCCTTACGAAATTTTCACCGGATTGGCGGATGACGAGTACGGAATTACGTTACCAAGATGGGTTTCTCAAGGGTTGATTATTAAGAACAGAAATGAAGATGGCAGTTCGCGCTATGATTTTCAATTTGAAAACAAACGCGGTTATAAAACTACTATAGAAGGCCTGTCTCATAAATTTGATCCTGAATACTGGAATTATGCCAAACTGATTTCCGGAACCTTACGCCACGGAATGCCGATTGATAAAGCTGTTGAATTAATTGACAGCTTACAGTTAGACAGCCATTCTATCAACACTTGGAAAAACGGTGTTGTTCGTACGCTTAAACGTTATATTCAAGATGGTACCGCCGCCAAGAGCCTTTGTCAGGACTGCGGATCCAATCAAGTGATTTATCAAGAAGGATGTTTGATTTGTACCAGTTGCGGATCCTCTAAATGTGGATGATTCTTCTTTGAGTAAAACCAAGGATAACAAAACCGTTCAAAATGATTTGAACGGTTTTTATTTTGAATAATAACCGATGCAAGTCAATTTTGTCCCGAGCGATTTTAAGACTATATTTGCCGATTCATTTACAAAAACTTGTACGCACAAGCATTAAAAATTATCTTTGCCACAAAATTACAACCTTATGGGCCACACAAAAATCAAAGAAATCCTTCAAAGCGATCAGTTTTCAAAAATTTTTACCGTTAAAGGGTGGGTTCGAGCCTTTAGAAGTAGACGTTTTATCATTTTAAATGACGGTTCAACTCTTAACAATTTGCAGTGTGTTATTGATTTTGAAAACACGGATGAAGAAATACTTTCCAAAATAACCATTGGTGCAGCATTGTCTATAACCGGAATTTTAAAAGAAAGTCGAGGAGCAGGACAGCGTGTTGAAATTCAGGTAGAAGAGGTTGAAGTTTTAGGAGAAGCGGATCCTGACGAAGTTAAAAAAACCATTATTGCTCCTAAAAGACACAGTTTGGAAACGCTGCGAGAACAAGCTCATTTGAGAATTAGAACCAATACTTTTGGTGCAGTTATGCGAGTTCGTTCGAAGCTTTCTTTTGCAATTCACGATTATTTTCAGCAAAAGGATTTTCATTATGTAAACACGCCAATTATCACGGCAAGTGATGCTGAAGGTGCTGGAGAAATGTTTACTGTAACAGACTTTGACTTGGATAACCTTCCAAAAACAAAAGATGGAAAGACAGATTTTAAGAAGGATTTCTTTGGAAGACATACCAATCTGACGGTCAGCGGTCAACTTGAAGCAGAAACTTATGCTTTAGCTTTGGGATTGGTTTATACCTTTGGTCCTACTTTCCGCGCAGAGAATTCTAATACTACTCGCCATTTAGCTGAGTTTTGGATGGTAGAACCTGAGATGGCCTTCTATGACTTGGAGGATAATATGAATATAGCTGAAGAATTCATTAACTATATTATCAATTATATTATTGAATATTGTGAAGATGATTTAGCATTTCTTGAAAAGAGATTAATTCAAGAAGAAAGTAAAAAACCCAAAAGAGACCGCTCGCTGATGTCTTTAACAGAGAAGTTGGAGTTTGTTACTGCCAACCCGTTTATTCGTATCAGCTATACAGAAGCTATTGAAATTCTAAAAGACTCTAAACCGAATAAGAAGAAACAATTCAAATATCCTATTGAAGAATGGGGAGTGGATTTGCAGAGTGAACACGAGCGATATTTAGTGGAGAAACATTTTCAATGTCCGGTAATTGTTTATGATTATCCTTCCAAGATAAAAGCTTTTTATATGCGGGAGAATGAGGATGGCAAAACTGTCCGTGCTATGGATATTCTCTTTCCGGGAATTGGAGAGATAGCCGGAGGCAGTCAGCGAGAGGAACGCTATGACGTTTTAAAAGAAAAGATGCAGGAATTCGACATTGATCACAAAGAACTTTCGTGGTATTTGGACACAAGAAAATTTGGAACTTGCGTGCACAGCGGGTTTGGACTTGGATTTGAAAGATTGGTACAATTCGCCACAGGAATGGGTAACATCAGAGATGTGATTCCTTATCCGCGCACTCCGGGACATGCTGAGTATTAAAAGAATCGATTCCCGCGAAGCAACGCGTTTACATTTGATATTCCGATCAGGCCAACCGTCGAGGAATTTTCATATAGGATTATAATATGGA
>DATGSA010000033.1:0-3607 GCA_035303085.1 Flavobacteriaceae bacterium | reverse complement strand
TCCTTCATAAACCCGAAGTATTTTGGGAGTTTTGATTTTTGAGGATAATAAAGGAAGTAAACGATCTTCCAACCACAAAAGCTTTTTTAAAGAAATATCATCACTGTCAAATAATTTTTCAAATTCTTGATCACCCTTGATTTGAACTTTTCGGTAAGAATTAAATCCGGACCATAATCCCTTCCCTAAAAACTCTGCTTTTTCAATATTCAAATCCCAATTCGGAATGAATTTTTGAAGGAGTTCTTGATAATAAATATGATCATTTCCCGCACTGACAGCGGAACAAATTTTCTCCAATTCCCCGATTTGTTTTTGTGGATGAAGGTGAGCAATGCGATGATAAACCTTATCAACCGAAGGAAAAAATTCGATATCGATATAAATCCCCAAGTGATAAAACAGCTTAATAATCTGTCTCTGGATCTTTTTCCGCTTCATAAACGCCAATTTCGCAGCAAGATAATTAAAGTTTTATGAGTTGAATGTAGCCAGTCGATTTATATCAAATACCGGTGTTTTTGTCAGGGTTGATTTGACTATTATTAAGGCGTTTGAGGAAAATATCTAAACAGATAAACTAAATTAGTCTGCTTTCTATCAAAAATATCTTAAATTAGCAGCTAAATTTAAACCTAAATTATTGATTATGAAATCGCTCACCAGAATTATGAACATCAGTTGTCTTGCTGTATTGCTGATGTTTATCTCTTGTAAACAAGATACAGATAAGACAACAGATATCGCGGAAGAAGATTACGCTTGGAAAACTGAAGAATCGGGAGGTTATGAATATAAATATGTAGAAAACGACCCTTCCGAAGCTCGGTTTTATACCTTGGATAATGGGCTGACCGTGATTTTAAGCCCTTCGCATAAAAAACCACGTATTCAAACTTACTTTGCCGTAAAAGCCGGTGGAAAAACCGATCCTGCGGAACACACCGGATTGGCGCACTACTTGGAACACATGCTCTTTAAGGGAACTTCGAATTTCGGTTCTTTAGATTGGGAAAAAGAGAAAGTTCTATTAGATGAAATTGAAAATCTTTATGAAGAATACAACTCCACTACAGACGAAGAAGAACGCAAAGCTATTTATCGAAAAATCGATGAGGTTTCCGGAGAGGCTGCCACTTATGCCATTGCCAACGAATACGACAAAATGATGTCGGGGATGGGGGCACAAGGAACCAATGCTTTTACCTCTTTTGAAGAAACAGTTTATACAGAAGATATTCCCAGTAATGTTGTAGATAAATACTTAGCCGTCCAAGCCGAGCGATTCAAAGAACCCGTTTTTCGACTCTTCCACACCGAATTAGAAGCGGTTTATGAAGAAAAAAACAGAGGTCTCGACAGTGATGGAAGAAAATCTTTTGAAGAAATGTTCAAACAACTTTTCCCGACAAACAACTATGGAAAACAAACGGTTATCGGAACAATCGAACATTTGAAAAACCCTTCTTTATCAGAGATTCGCAAATATTTCAACACGTATTATGTCCCTAATAATATGGGAATAATTATGGCAGGAGATTTTGATCCGGATGAGGTGATTGAAAAAATCGATGAAGCTTTTAGTTATATGGAATCCAAGGAAATTCCAGAATATACCTTTGCACCGGAAAAGGAAATTTCGCAACCAATCGAAGCTGAAGTACTCGGGCCGGAACCGGAAAATATTTTATTGGGATATAGATTCCCCGGTGAAGCTTCTGAAGATGCCCAAATGCTCACTTTGGTCGGCGAGATTTTAACCAACGGATCAGCGGGAATGATAGATTTGAACTTGGTAAAACAACAAAAACTTTTAGCCGCTTATGCTTATCCTTTTGTTTTAAAAGATTACAGCGTTTTAATGCTCGCCGGAAATCCGACTGAAGGACAGAGTTTAGATGAAGTAAGAGAATTGCTGTTGGGTCAAATAGACAAATTGAAAGCCGGAGAGTTCTCAGATGATTTGATCACTTCAATTATCAATAATGAGAAGAAGGATGTATTAAGTGTTAATGAAAGCTATTACAGAAGAGCTTCAGAATTGATGGATAATTTTACAAAAGATGGCGATTGGCTGAGAAAAGTAGAATATGTTGACTGGTTGGGTTCAATTACAAAAGAAGACATCGTAGAGTTCGCCAATAAATATTTTAATGATAATTATGTAGCGGTGTATAAACGCCAAGGAGAAGATAAAGATGTTATTAAAGTAGAAAAACCTGAAATTACACCGGTTTCCGTTAATCGTGAAGATCAAAGTGATTTTCTTAAAAAAATAGCGGAAATGCCTGAAGATAAAATCGATCCGGTTTGGATGAATTTTGACAAGGATATTCAAAGAGCTTCAACCGGAGATTATGAAGTTTTAGCTACAAAAAACGAAGACAACTCCTTATTCGAGATGAATTATTATTTCGAAACCGGAAGCTGGAGCAACAAACTCTTACCAATTGCCGTAAACTATTTGGATTATTTAGGAACAGAAAATAAAAGTGCCGAAGAAATCAGTCAGGAATTTTATAAGCTCGCCAGCTCGGTTAATGGCCGGGTCTCTTCTGAGGAAACCTATATTTCTATTGACGGATTGCAGGAGAATTTTGAAGAAACAGTCGCTTTAGTCGATGAATGGTTAAGAGAAAGTGTGGCCGATCAGAAAGCGCTTGAATCTTATATCGGCAGACTTAAACGTTCTCGTGCAAATGCCAAGGAGAATAAAAACAGAATTCTGAGTGGCTTGAGAAGCTATGCTTTATATGGCCCGGAAAATCCTTTTAATAACAACCTGACAGATGAGGAGTTAGATAATTTAAAAGCTGAGGACTTGGTTGATTTGCTTCATGAAATGGCAAATTATAAACATAAGATTCTTTACTATGGTCCAAAATCAGCCGAAGAGATTGCCGACACGATGAAAAAACATCATAAAGCGCCAAAAGAATTTGCAGCGATGCCCGAATCGGTAAGGTTTGAACAGAAAGTACAAGAGGAAAATAAAATTTATTTTGCCGATTATGATATGGTGCAAGCTGAAGTTTTTTGGGTGAGAAATAATGATAAATATGATGAAAGCAAGGTGCCGATGATCTCGTTTTTTAATGAATATTACGGTGGCGGAATGGGATCGATTGTTTTCCAGACCATTAGAGAATCTAAAGCTTTGGCTTATTCTACTTTTGCCGTTTACAGAAACCCTTCTCGTCAGGAAGATCGAACCCAATTTATGGCGTATGTAGGAGCGCAAAGTGACAA
This sequence comes from Flavobacteriaceae bacterium, assembly GCA_035303085.1. Classification (GTDB taxonomy): domain Bacteria; phylum Bacteroidota; class Bacteroidia; order Flavobacteriales; family Flavobacteriaceae; genus JAJYSO01. Next base: position 358 of record DATGSA010000033.1, on the reverse strand, counting down.
GTTTGGAGAAGCCGTAGACGCGATGAATGAGTTGTTGACAGACCTTCCCAAGTCTTCAAAATCAGTGGATAATGCAAAGGAAAGCCTGCGTAAAAAATTGGCTACCCAAAGAGTTACAGGGCAATCAGTAATTTTTAGTTATTTGGATGCTCAAAAAATGGGCAGAGACTTTGATATTCGTAAGAATGTGTATAACGACGTCGAAGGTTATGACTATGAAGATTTAAATAAGTTCTTTAAAGAAGAAATCAAAGGAAAACCTTATGCTTATGCTATTGTGGCGAAAGAAGGAAATCTCGACCAAAACAAACTCAATGAGATAGGGGAGATGGAAACAATCAGTTTGGAGGATATCTTC
>DATGSA010000032.1:0-12113 GCA_035303085.1 Flavobacteriaceae bacterium | reverse complement strand
AGTTGCGGCAGTAGAAAAAGTGTTAAATTATACCGGACCTTCAAGCGTAATAATGTCAAGTTTTAGTAGCTGGGGGCCAACCAAAGACAACAGAATAAAACCGGATATTTCTGCTGATGGAGTAATGGTATTTTCAAGTGTACAAGGTTCTCCAACAAGCTATGGTTACGCTTCAGGAACTTCTATGGCCTCTCCAACCGTTTCGGGAAGTATAATTTTATTGCAACAATTAAGTGCCGAGCTTAATAACGGAGAATATTTAAAATCAGCTACCATTAGAGCGCTGGTTGTACAAACTGCTCGTGAAACAGGAGAAACCCCCGGTCCGGATCCACGGTTTGGATGGGGACTGCTTGATGTGGCTGGTGCAGCGAAATTGATGTTGGATCATCACGATAATTCAGGATCTTTTTATGCAGAAAAAACGTTGAGTGGAAGTAATCCTTCTTATTCCAAAACCATAACTTACAATGGAGATGGCCCTTTAAAAGCGACTATCGCTTGGACAGATCCGGCAGACGATCCACAACCTTTTACTATGCCGGTTTTAATTAATGATCTTGACTTGAGAATAACAGATAGCCAAGGAAACACTTTTTATCCTTGGAGATTGGCCGACACTTTTGAAGCACCCGCTTTAAATGATGGTGATAATTCGGTAGACAACATAGAACAGGTTTTTATTGCTGATCCTGTAGCTGGAGAAGAATACACGATTACGGTAACGCATAAAGATCAATTGGAAAACGGAAGTCAAGATTTTAGTATAGCTGTTTCAGGAACTGAACCGCTAAGTGTAGATAATCACGAGCTAACCGGTGTGACACTTTATCCAAATCCAGCCTCAAATCAAGTGAGCTTACAAATGGATCAAGCTGGAGAAGAGATTAATTTTGTAGTATATGACATGAACGGACGTCAAGTGATGAATGAAAAACTTCGAAGTAATTCAGGTGCGGCACATCACTTAAATATCTCAAAATTAAACAATGGAGTTTATTTTGTTAATATTGAAACAGAGGGTAAGAGAGCAACCAAGAAACTAATCGTTCAATAAATTTTAATTCATAGATTTTGAGTATAAAAGCATAAAGCCTTCAAAACTGAAGGCTTTATGCTTTTAATAGTTTAGCAATCAGATTTTAAATTGTCAATAGACGGTTTGGTATAAAATCGCATTAATATGGCTGAATAATGCACAGATTTATTTGAAAAGTTGTAAGTTGCTGACTTTATTATACGAAGGTTAACTAACAAAAACAACGAAGCTTTATGTCAGGTATTATTGGATATATAGGAGAGAAAGAAGCTTATCCAGTTCTAATTCATGGATTGAACAGATTTGAATTTCGCGGTTATGATAGTGTAGGCGTTGTCACAATAGATAACAATACTTTATCGGTGAGAAAGAATGCTGGGAAACTCAAAAGTTTTAAGCAGCAAAATCAAGATAAAGGGCCCAAGGGAAATATCGGTTTAGGCCATTTAAGATGGGCAACACATGGAATGGCATCCGAAGAAAATGCCCATCCACATATCTCGCATTCGGGTCGTCTGGCTATTGTACATAAAGGGATCGTTGAAAATTATGCGAGCCTTAAAGAAAAACTTGTGGGTGAAGGATTTAAATTTAAATCGGATACTGATTCAGAAGTACTAATCAACTGGATTGAGTATATTTTTAATAATAGCCAAACCAGTCTTCAAGAGTCGATTCAAATTGCATTAAATCAAATTGTAGGGGCTTATTCTTTAATTATTATTGATCGGGAAGAGGAGGCGATTTATGCAGCTCGTAAAGGAGCTCAGCTGGTTATTGGAGTAGGTGATGGTGGAAGTGAATACGTAGTTGCTACAGATACTTCCCCACTTGGGGCTTATGCGAAAAAGGTGATTTTTATGGAAGAAGAAGATGTTTATCGACTTTCGCCCTCGGAAGAGATTAAACTGCTTAACTTAGATAATATCAAGAAGTCTCCGGTTATTGAAAAATTGGAAGAAGAGTTAGATGCTATCGAAAAAGATGGGTTTGACCATTATATGCTGAAAGAGATTTATGAACAGCCTAAAGCAATCATAGACTCTTATAGAGGTAGAATGAATGCAGTGGAAGGCTGGGTAAGATTAGGAGGAATAACCGAATATAGAAATCGACTTAACAAAGCTAAACGTATTGTTTTTGGAGCTTGTGGAACCTCGTGGCATGCCTCTATTGTCGGAATGTATTTAATAGAAGAATTGGCCGGAATACAAGTTTCTGTTGAGTATGCTTCTGAATTTAGGTATAGAAAACCGGTAATTGGAAATGAAGATGTGTTTGTGGCAATCTCACAGTCCGGTGAAACCGCAGATACTATTGCTGCCGTCGAATTGGCCAAAGAAAAGCAAGCTTTAATATACGGAATTAGTAATTCAGTAGGCTCAACTATTTCTAAAATGTCACACGCGGGTTCATATACCCACGCCGGACAGGAAATTGGAATTGCTTCTACAAAAGCATTTACTTCCCAAGTAACTATTCTCACCTTGATGGCGCTGCAATTGGCCGATTATAAAGGGAATTTATCAAAATCACACCTTAATTCGGTATTGTTTGAATTAGAACGAATCCCTGATAAGGTCAGAGAAATTTTAAAACTCGACGATAAAATCAAGGAGATTGCTAAAGTTTATCACCAAGCTAATAACTTCCTGTTTTTAGGTCGTGGAGCTAATTATCCGATAGCTTTAGAAGGAGCCTTAAAACTCAAAGAAATTTCCTATGTGCACGCCGAAGGATACCCGGCAGCTGAGATTAAACACGGACCCATTGCTTTAATCGATGAAAATATGCCGGTGGTAGTTTTGGCGACAAATGATAGTGCCTATGAAAAAATTGTTTCAAATATTCAAGAGATTAAAGCACGAAAAGGTAAAGTGATTGCTGTGGTTAATGAAGGAGATAAAGTCATCAAAGAAATTGCAGACCATAGTATTGAAATACCAAAAACCTTGGAGCTTTTCGCACCGCTGCTTACCGTTGTTCCATTACAGCTATTAGCTTATCACATCGCCCTGTGGAGAGGAGCGGATGTTGACAGTCCAAGAAATCTTACCAAATCTGTAACCGTAGAGTAAAAAAACAACAGATGATTAAATTAAACCTGTGTTTTAAAAGAGAAGCACAGGTTTTGGATTTTCAATAGAATACTCAAACCGAAACCCAAGATTAATATCAAAAAGACATCAAAACAATAATTTGATTGTATTATAGAGCGGTAAATATTTTTAAATGAAAAGCATTTAATTGTCCTTTCTTTCCCGTTCTTTTTGTCTCTCCTTCATTCTTTCTTCAAAACTTCTCTTATTCAATCGTTTTTTTCGATTGCGTTTGGTGTTGAATCTAACTGCCAGAAATAGTATAACTAATAAACCAAAAACAAGAAACAACTGTTTCCATACGGGAAGATTTTCCAACATAATTTTAAAGATTTAAAAGAATAATAACAGGAGGTTCAATTTACAAAATAATTCAAACTCGGATTTTAAAATGCTGCTTGGCTTGCCCTTTTCGCAGAAAAATTATTCCCCAGAAAAATAAATCAACCGTGACGCTCACTTGGTCGATGGTTTTTATCTTTTCCCAAAGTGCTTCTTTTTCTTTAGAATTATGTACACCTTTAATAATAAATATGCTTCGGGTTGAAAAAGCACCCAAAGTGGTTTCTAAACATTCTTTCAACCCTTTTTGAAGGTGATTTTCATTTAGAAAAACCAAACAAAAAGGTTTTTTGTGGAGCGATAAAAAAGTTCGGTGATATTCTTCAGAAACAGATAGAAACTCGTCATAACCGGTTTTAATTAAATTGGGTGCATCCGTTTTTGAAGTACAATAACCATCTATTTGAAAAACTTCTTGTTTGTTGTTCAAACTTAAAGCCTTAGCGATAAAACCTTTTTCCCGGCTAAAATTCAGCAGCCAATCCGGATTGAAGTATCCGATGATTTGGATTAAAAGTTTTGTCTGTTCTGTACTTAAAGTTAGATTTTCCAAAAGATACCTTTCCGTTAGATAATTTTGCAGTCGTTGAAATTCAGATTTTGTCGCACGATTATAAAGGCATTTTGTGATAAAATCATAGACAAATGGAGAATGAATCCCATACTGATTATGAGAGCCTATAAGAAAACGCAGATAAGCACTGATTTTAAAAAGCATATTTCAACCTTTATTAAACTGAAAATTCTTAACCCCTATTTATGAATCCTGATATTATGCTGTCGTTTTATTTCTTTTCTTTTCCCGTTTTAAAACAATCCGCGAGATAATAATGCTGATTTCATAAAGAACCAAGATTGGAATAGCCACAATTACTTGACTTACAATATCCGGCGGAGTGATAATAGCGGCAAGAACCAAGATGCCGACAATGGCAAATTTTCTGTATTTTTTTAAACCTTCAGGGCTTACCAATCCTATTTTGGTTAGAATGAAAATAATAATTGGCAATTCAAAAATAATTCCTGAAGCCAAGGCTGCGGTTCTTACCAGCCCCATATAACTGCTGATATCAATATCGTTGAATACTTCAGCACTCACCCTGTAATTCGCTAAGAAATTAATCGAGAGGGGAGCAATAATATAATATCCAAAGAGCACTCCTAAAAAGAATAAAATAGAGGCGATGAGAATAAAACCTTGAGAGTTTTTTTTCTCGGATTCTTTAAGCGCAGGAGAAATGAACTTCCATAGTTCATACAAAACATAAGGGAAGCCCAAGATAATTCCTGCCGTGATAGAAGTCCAAATATGGATGTTGAATTGTCCGGCCATCGTTCGGTTTTGAATGCGAAAGTCTATGTCGGTCACACAAACACTTTCGTCCAATCCCAAACTTTGTACAATATTACAAAATACGCGATAGGTAATAAATTCGGGTTCTTTAGGAGCAAAAAGAATAGTGTTAAATATAAAGTCCTTGGCGATAAAAGCCAAGGTTGCCAAGATAAGAATGGCTAAAGTAGAGCGAATAAGATGCCATCGCAACTCCTCTAAATGTTGCAGAAAAGACATTTCTGATTTTTGATCCTGCGAATTTTTATCTTCAGCCATGTTTTTAAATTATACCTTCTTTAATAAGATCGTGGACGTGTACTATACCTTTATAAATACCATTTTCCTCGGCAATTACTTGGGTGATTTTATTCTCCTCAAGTATATCAATAGCATCGACAGCCAGTCGATTATTATCAATAGTCTTTGGGTTTTTTCCCATAATATCCTTAGCTGTTAGTTTTTGAAAATCATTATTTTCCGTAATCATCCGACGTATATCTCCATCGGTAATAATCCCTACTATTTTTTCTTGGTCAATTACCGCAGCCGCCCCTAACATTTTTTCAGAAATTTCGATAATAACTTTAATTACCGACGTGTCAGGACTGACTTTTGGTTTTGTGTTCTTAGAAGTAATGTCACTAACTCGCAGATAGAGCTTTTTGCCTAAGGAACCGCCTGGATGATACTTGGCAAAATCTTCACTTGAAAACCCTCTCAATTCTACTAAACATACTGCCAGACAATCACCAATAACCATCTGTGCTGTGGTGCTGGTAGTGGGCGCTAAATCATTCGGACAAGCTTCGGTTTCTATATAAGAATTTAATACATAAGTCGCATTTTCGGCTAAGTATGAGGAAGTATTGCCGGTAATACCGATCAATTTGTTTTTGTAATTTCTAATTAACGAAACCAAAACCTTTATTTCAGGAGTATTTCCGCTTTTGGAAATGAAAATAACCACATCATCTCGTTGAATAATTCCTAAATCACCGTGAATAGCATCTGCGGCATGCATGAAAATTGCAGGCGTGCCTGTCGAGTTAAAAGTAGCGACAATTTTTTGTGCGATAATTGCACTCTTGCCAATCCCTGTAACTATTACTCTTCCCTTAGAATTGTATATCTCTAAAACAGCCTCTGCAAATTCATCGGTCAGTAGATTTTTTAAATTAGCAATTGAATTGGCCTCATTTGATATGGTCTTTTTTGCAAATATAAGTAAATCTTGTTTTTCCATGGAATATATAGTAAATTTGAACTTGCCGGTGCAAAGAAAAATGATTAAATTTAAAACGGTGAAGTTAAATAAATATATAGACTTAAATAATGGCTTTGACAAAAATAGATTTGAAAAATGAACTCAAAAGATATTTTGGGTTTGATCAGTTTAAAGGGCTGCAAGAAGATGCAATAGAAAGTATTATAACAGATCAACATACTTTTGTTATAATGCCGACAGGAGGTGGGAAGTCGCTGTGTTATCAATTGCCCGCATTGATTAAAGAAGGAACAGCCATAATTATCTCTCCTTTAATTGCTTTAATGAAGAATCAGGTAGATGTTTTACGGTCGTTATCAGACAACGATGGAGTAGCACACGTTTTGAATTCTTCTCTGAACAAAACGCAAGTGAGAGAGGTAATGTCAGATATTGAATCCGGTGTTACGAAACTGCTTTATGTAGCTCCTGAATCTCTGATAAAAGAAGAGTATGTGGAGTTTTTAAAAAAACAGAATCTTTCCTTTTTAGCTATTGACGAGGCGCACTGTATTAGTGAGTGGGGGCACGATTTCCGGCCAGAGTACCGAAATATTCGAAAAATAGCACAGAGTATCAAACCCGGAATCCCAATTATTGCCCTAACAGCAACCGCTACCCCAAAGGTTGAGGAAGATATTATGAAAAACCTTGGAATTGAAGATGCCAATGTGTTTAAGGCGTCCTTTAATCGTCCAAATTTATATTATGAAGTCAGACCGAAAACCAGTAAAGTTGCGGCTGATATTACCAAGTTTGTAAAAAGAAACTCTGGTAAAAGCGGAATTGTTTACTGTCTGAGCAGAAGAAAAGTAGAGGAGTTAGCGAAAACCCTTCAAGTGAATGGAATATCAGCAATACCGTATCACGCCGGATTGGATTCTAAGAAACGCGCCAAACATCAAGATATGTTCTTAAAGGAAGATGTAGATGTGGTAGTAGCTACGATTGCTTTCGGAATGGGTATCGATAAACCGGATGTAAGGTTTGTAGTGCATCATGATATTCCAAAGAGTATAGAAAGTTATTATCAAGAGACAGGACGAGCCGGAAGAGATGGCGGAGAAGGACATTGCTTGGCGTTTTATTCTTACAAGGATATCGAAAAACTCGAAAAATTTATGAGTGGCAAGCCTGTCGCTGAGCAAGAAATAGGTCATGCCTTACTGCAAGAAGTTGTGGCTTATGCCGAAACCTCTATCAGTCGCCGTAAATTTATACTTCATTATTTTGGAGAAGAATTTGACGAAAAAACCGGAGAAGGAGCTGATATGGATGATAATGTGCGCAATCCGAAGAAACAACATGAAGCGAAAGAAGAAGTAGAACTCTTGTTAAAGGCGGTAAAAGAAACCAAGCAGCTTTATAAAACCAGAGAAATAGTCAATACGTTGATCGGAAAATCAAATGCATTATTAAACTCGCATAAAACCAATAAACTCGACATATTTGGGCAAGGCGATACGAAAGACAGAGGTTATTGGATGGCCTTAGTTAGACAAGTAGTCGTTGCCGGCCTGCTGCGGAAGGATATTGAAACTTATGGTATTCTGCGCTTAACAGAAAAAGGAGAGGATTTTATTGAAAATCCTGAATCTTTTATGATGACCGAAGATCACACTTATGAAGATGAAGATTTAGATGGGACAGGTATTGGAGCTAATGCTGTGGCAGATCCGAAATTGATGAAAATGCTGAAAGATTTACGTAAAAAAGTGGCTGATCAAAAAGACCTTCCACCTTTTGTTGTTTTTCAGGATCCATCTCTGGAAGACATGGCGCTTAAATATCCTATTACACTTGATGAGATGACTAATATTCAAGGAGTAGGAGAAGGAAAAGCACGTAAGTTTGGAAAGCCATTTTTAAAACTTATAGAAGATTATGTTGAGGAAAATGACATTATCCGTCCCGAAGATTTAATTGTCAAATCAACCGGGGCCAACAGTAGCTTGAAATTGTTTATTATTCAATCTATTGACAGAAAAATCCCCCTTGAGGATATTGCCAATTCAAAAGGTATTGAAATTGATAATCTTATTCAAGAAATGGAAGCCATTGTGTATAGTGGAACTAAGCTCAATATAGATTATATTTTAGAAGATGTCTTAGATGAATACGATCAAGAAGATCTGTACGATTACTTTATGGAAGCAGATAACGATAAGATAGATGAAGCGATGGAAGAATTTGAGGGAGATTATGACGAGGATGAATTACACTTGTATCGTATGAAGTTTATCAGCGAAGTAGCAAATTAAAGCTGTATTCAAAACTGTTTTTTAATTGAAATTGTAAAACTAATCACCATTTCGGAATAAAGTCTGACAGGATTTGTCTTCAATACGCGTCTATAACAATTTCTCATATTTCAAATAACCTGGAAGGGTTTTGCTTTAAATTGTTCGCAAAGTATCGGATGTTTTAATGAAGCAAAATATCTCAAGAAGACGAATAATAGATACAACCGGCCCGAAAATATCTAAACCTGTGATTTATCTATTTTGTCCTTCTTTTTAGGATAGGAGTTTTTCTTTTTATTTTTGGATTGTGGTAAAATCAGGCGGGAACACTTTTTCCTTAATGAGGAAAAATGTCTTTCATTATTAAGAACCTATAAATAAATCAGTAGGCAAAATTTCCTTTCCTTGCCAAGTAGGAAAGGTTCCATTTGTTTTGAATTAGGAAGCTTGTTCTGCAGCTTGCTTTTGACCGTATACTACTGATTCGCTTATGTAATGTGTTTATATATCAAAAACTTATATTTCGGTGCCACATAGCTATAGATTGCCTTTTAAATACTGTAATGTAAAGTTCAGCTTTTCCCGAGTCATTTTCAAAAACCTTGTTTGCAATTGCAAAAGTAATTACTTTAAATAATAATCCGGCTGATGGATTCAATCCCATAAAATAGGCTGTAATTCTGATTGTATTAAAAGTTTATTTTAACTCGACAGGATAAAGATTAGGGCAAATATAGAAATACAAACCCAAAGTGAAACGCCTAATATAAAGGGTTTTGTTCCGGTTTCTCTTATATCTCTTATCGATAAACCGGTTCCTACTAAGAATAAAGTTGCTATGAGTAATCGTTTGGAAATTGTGGTAATGCTTGTTGTCAAGGTTTTTGGAAGATTCAAATAAGTATTGGCTAAAATAGCTAAAATAAACAGCAGAATAAACCACGGAATTTTGATTTTACTGTTTTTGGCTTTAAAGAAAAACATCGAAGCGATTGAGATGGGAATAATCCATAACGTTCGGGCTAATTTTACCGTTGTCGCTGTTTTCAAGGCTTCCGAACCATAATCCAAAGCTGCGCCAACTACCGAACTGGTATCGTGTATCGCAATAGCCGCCCACAAACCAAATTGTTCTTGTGTCAAATCAAAGAAGCGGCCAATTCCGGGAAAGATAAATAAAGCCACTGCATTCAGAAAAAATACCACACCCAAAGAGACCGATATTATTTTAGGGTGTGCTTTGATAACCGCCGAGGTGGCCGCAATAGCGCTTCCACCGCAAATAGAGGTGCCGGAGGAAATTAAATAGCCGAGTTTTTTATCTAATTGGAGGGCTTTTGTCAGAAAATATCCTAATATTAAGGTGATTAGGATACTCAAAAAAGTGAGTAGAAATCCTTCTTTCCCGGTTTCAATCGTCTCTTTTAAGAACATTCCGAATCCCAATCCTACGATAGAAATTTTTAGTAAATGCTTTATCGCTTTCCCTGTAAAAACCTCGTAGCGTTTGCCGAAAAACAAGGTGAATAGAAAACCCAAAACTAAAGCTAATGCACTTTTTATAAACCCGCTGAGGCTTAGTAAGAGGAGCAATATAAATAAAATTAATGCCAATTTCTTCTTCATGTCCTTTATAATTATGCAACAAAGAACTTTAAATAATTTGGTTTTTCCGGAAAGTAAAACTGAATAGGCTATTACTTTTTGTTATAGGCCTGTTTGAAGAGCAATTGTAGTTTTTTTGCGCTACGAGACTGAAAACCTTGTCGTGAAATGAAGTAAAACCATCTTTCTATACTAAGGCCTTCAATTTCTATAATTCGCAAACGATTATCCAACAATTCTCGATTGATGGAATGAATGGAAATAAAAGCAAAGCAATTGGTGTATTGCAAATAGTTTTTAATACTCTCCGTACTTCCCAAAATAGATTGAATATTGTTGAGTTTAATACGATGGTTGTCGAGGTTGTTTTCAATCACTTGCAAACTTCCCGATCCGATTTCGCGTTTGATAAAAGGCAAATCGATTAGTTCTTCTTTTGTGATCGTGTCACTAACTGCAAGGTTTTGTGCTCGCGTAACTAAAACGAGTTCATCTTTGACAAACTTTTGATAAGACAAGCGTTTATTGTGATTTTCGCCTTCCACAACCGCGAAATCCAGTTGATGTTTTAGAATAAACTCCTGAATTTCAGTAGTGTTTCCGGATATTAAGTTGAATTTCGTATCGGGATAATCTGCTTGAATAAACGCGATTAATTTCGGAATGATGTGATAGGCAATAGTTGTACTGGCACCAATCTTTAGTTGCTTTGGAATGCTTTGATTGCCAGTGCTCAGTTCTTCTTTTAACGTTGTATATAAATCGATTATTTTTTCAGCATATATAAGAAATAATCTTCCGTCAGCTGTCAACTCAATGGTATTGGCTTTTCGATTGAAAAGTGCTTTTCCATATTCGTTTTCAAGATTTTTTATCGTCTTGGAAACTGCGGGTTGCGAAATGTTGAGGTTTCGAGCTGCTGTGGTGAAACTTTTGGTGAAAGCTACCGCTTTAAAAGTAAGAAGTTTATAATCCATAAGCTTTTGTATTATCAAAGTAGTATTTTTTATCAGCCAAATAAAAACTCAACTACTTCTTCAATTCTCGAAACGCTTTCAATGTTAATTTGATGTTTTTTGTTCGAGATCTTATTTTGTTTGGAAACGATAATGGTTGCAAATCCTAATTTTTCCGCTTCACTGATGCGTTGATCAACTTTTGATACCGGTCGGATTTCTCCAGCTAATCCTATTTCTGCAGAAAAACAGATGTCTTGATCAATCGGAATGTCTTCACTGGAAGAAAGTATGGCAGAAACCACCGCTAAATCGATTGCGGTATCGTCCACAGAAATTCCTCCGGTCAGATTTAAAAACACATCTTTAGCGCCCAATCTAAATCCTGCCCTTTTTTCTAAAACTGCCAAGAGCATATTCAAGCGTTTTGCATTAAATCCGGTAGTTGATCGTTGTGGCGTTCCATAAACTGCTGAACTTACCAAAGCTTGAACTTCGATCATCAACGGTCTGATTCCTTCTAAGGTAGAGGCGATAGCAGTTCCACTTAAATCACCGCTGGATTTTGGAATGAGAATCTCAGAAGGATTGTTAACCTGTCGCAATCCGGTACTCAGCATTTCATAAATACCCAATTCATTAGTAGGTCCGAATCGATTTTTATGAGCGCGCATAATGCGATAAACATGGTTTCTATCGCCTTCAAACTGCAGAACCGTATCAACCATATGTTCTAAAACCTTTGGGCCCGCAATACTCCCGTCTTTAGTGATATGTCCAATAATAATTACCGGCGTATGCGTTTCCTTAGCAAACTTGATCAATTCTGAAGTGCTTTCGCGAATTTGAGAAAGACTTCCCGGTGAACTTTCTATAAAATCGGTATGTAGGGTTTGAATGGAATCTATAATTAAAATCTCAGGTTCTAACGCTTCGATTTGTTTAAAAACATTTTGTGTTTTTGTCTCGGTGAGAATATAACAATCTGAAGTATCGGAAGACAAACGCTCAGCTCTCATCTTGATTTGTTGTTCGCTTTCTTCTCCCGAAACATAAAGTGTGCGATAATTGAAATGAAGGGCAATTTGTAAAAGTAAGGTGCTTTTCCCAATGCCCGGTTCTCCGCCTAACAAAGTTAAAGATCCCGGAACTAATCCGCCGCCCAACACACGATTCAGTTCGCTGTCATTGGTATCCAACCGTTCTTCTTGTTGATATTCAATTTCTTT
>DATGSA010000031.1:0-7612 GCA_035303085.1 Flavobacteriaceae bacterium | reverse complement strand
TATATCCGGCAGGTCTTCCATATTTCCTGAAATAAAGATGCGCTTCTTATCATTATTAAGCAAAAAACCACCTTTTTTATTTGGTTGATTCTTAGCACTTAAAGCCTGAATATGAATATCTTGAATTGTGGTGTCTTTTCTTGGGGAGATCAGTTGAGCTCTTTCTTTCAAATGAGATGGTAAAATAGAATTCACCGACGCAGGAACCAACAACACTGTATTTTCTTCGACTAAAGCTTCGATGGCGCTTGGTACAAGATAATCCGGGTGATAATGGGTGACCAAAACCATATCAGCAGTGGGCAATCCTTCGTACAACGCTGAGTTTCCCATTGGGTCAACATAGATTACTTGAAGATTTAACCTTAATGCAAAAGATCCGTGTTCTATTGGAAAAACAGGCCCTGAGCTATCTCCCATTTTCAACTCATCCGAGTCCCGCACTTGATGCGTTTTTACAGATACAGGTTCTCGTATATTCTTATCTTCTTTTGTTTTGTTCTGACAAGAAAAGAAACTAATAATCATCAAAATCGCAAAGCATAAATTTCTCATGAAGCGGTATTATTACAACATAGATTTGATATCATTTCCCCAAGTTGGATAGGCAAAAATAGTGTTTTTTATATCTTCCATCTTCAAATTATTGGTCATGGCCATAGCGAAAAGATTAATAAGCTCACCTACGCCGGAGCCAATTAAATGTGTCCCCAGGATTTTTCCTGTTTTCTTATCGACTATAGTTTTAAAAGCATAGATATCATCGTTTAAATGCTTAGCACTAAACCATTTAGTCGCATCTTGATTTTTGACGATAACATCTTTGTATTCTTTCTTTGCTTCTTTTTCCGACAATCCGATTTTCGCCACATTCGGTAAAGTGAAAACCACTGAAGGCTGTGCAGGATATTCTGCCGTGCGTTTATCTTTTTCATCAAACAGCTGAGAAATCACAACTTGAGCTTCATAAGGAGATAATGGAGTTAACGGCAAACCCTGACTTGCGGACACATCTCCGCAGGCATATACATTTTTGTTGGATGGATTCTGCAATTTTTCATTTACTTCCACTCCTTTTTCGGTAAAAGAAACTTTTCCTTTTTCTAAATCCAATTCATCGATGGAAGGAACTCTTCCGGCCGAATTAAAAACCAAATCAGATTTTGCAGTAATATCTTTTCCTTTTCGATTTGCATGAACCTTAAATCCGGATTTTAGTTTTTCTATCTTATTGGCTCGGGCATTAAACAAAAACTTAATTCCCAAATCTTTAGAAGTTTTCACCAGATAATCGATCATATCCGCATCGAAATCTTCTAACGGTCTTTCTCCGGAATGAATCATGGTGACATCAACTCCACATCTTGCAGCTATATGGGAAAACTCCATCCCAACTAAACCCGCACCGATAAAAATCATGCTTTTTGGCAGTTCTTCCAAATTCAAAAAATCTTCGCTGGTCAACAAATACTGACTTCCTTCAAAATATAAAGGTCTTGGTTTTTGACCGGAAGCGATGACGATGTTTTTGGCTTTTACTGTTTTTCCTTCCACAGAAAGCGTGTTCTCATCCAAAAACATCGGAGATTGATGGTATAATTTAATTCCTTTCTCCTTCAGGTTTCTTTCGTTGACAAAAGGAACCGCATCGGTGAAATTCTTCAGTTTGAATTTTTGTAAATCTTTCCAGCTAAACTCGGGAAGTTTGGTAATTCCATTTCCTTTGGATTGTTTTGCGCGTTGTAAAATTTCGGTAAAACTTGCCAACACTTTTTTCGGATCGCAACCACGATTGGCGCAAACTCCGCCGTATTCTTGATTATCAGCAATAGCCACTCGCCAGCCTGCTTCCGCACCGGCATTTGCTACGTCTTTACCGGATCTGCCTGTTCCAATTACAAAAAGATCAAATTCTTCAGTTGCCATGAATTTACTGTTTTAGATGAAATTAAAAACCGGTTAAAAGATAATCAATTTGGATAATGATGGACAGAAAGAAGCTAAAAATAACTTGGATTTATGTTCTCTTGGTTTGCATAAGTGAAACAATTCAACCTTATTAGAGTTTGAAAAGCATTACTTGAGGCATGAGCGGGACGCTCGCGCCAGCCTTAGTTTGAAACGATAATAGTTGTCAGAAAAGAAATGTGTAAAAGCATAAACAAATCTTTTCTACGGTCTGGAAGTTTATGGGTGATAAAATAGGATTTGTAATATGCGGAAAAGCATTACTTGGGGCACGAGCGGGACGCTCGCGCCTGCCTTTATTTAAATGCTGTCGAAAATAGTTTATTTTCGTTGAAATTAATCCTTAAAAAACTGATGATATTTTGGCTGAGATGCTATTTCAACACACTTACGTATTTATTATCTTCCGTGGTGGTTCGTTGGAAGTCTTTAGCTTCTTGAGCAGCTTCGGCGATTTTTTGTTGTGCGGCTAAATATTGTTTCTCTAATGATTTATCGCTTGATAAATTCGGAATTTCTCTACCATCTTTAAATTCAAATAACACCACCCCGTCTTCAGCAATTTCGGTTAATTTGATCTCGTGCAGGGTATTGACATACGTTTCATCCCAAGGCATTTTTACGCGAACATAATTTTCGGTGTAGCCTTCGATATATCCATTTTTGTTTTTGTTTTCGAAAAGCACACTTACGGTATTTCCCAATTGCGATTCGTAAAAGGCACGACGCTTTTTAGCCGACAATCCTCTCAACATCTTACTCCGTTTTTTACGCACTTTATGCGGTACGACTCCCTTCATTTCTGCCGCTACTGTGTTGGGTCTTTCCGAATAGCTAAACACATGCAAATAAGAGATATCCAATTCGTTTAAAAACTTATAGGTATCTAAAAATCGCTCATCTGTTTCTCCTGGAAAACCAACCATCACATCAACGCCGATACAGGCATTCGGCATTTTTTCTTTGATTCGATTTACACGCTCGACATATAATTCTCGCATATATCGGCGACGCATCAGTTTTAAAATCTCATTATTTCCGCTTTGTAGTGGAATATGGAAGTGCGGAACAAAAGTTCTGCTTTCAGCCACGAAATCGATAGCATCATCCTTGAGCAGATTCGGTTCAATGGAAGATATTCTGACGCGATCTACACCATCAACTTTATCCATCGCTTTGATCAGATCTAAGAAAGTGTGTTCGTGTTTTTTATTGCCGAATTCTCCTTTGCCATAATCTCCGGTATTTACACCGGTCAATACAATTTCTTTGGTACCGTTATCGACAATTTCCTTGGCGTTTTTGAGTACATTTTCTAACGTATCGGAACGGGAAATTCCTCGCGCTAAAGGAATGGTGCAATAGGTACATTTATAATCACATCCATCTTGCACTTTTAAGAAAGCTCGGGTTCGATCATCCAAGGAATAAGATCCTACATAAAAATTGGCATCTTCAATTTCACAAGAATGCACAATTCCTTTTTCGTTATCTAAACGCGGCTGTCCCAGTAAATCGTTGAGATAATGCGTTACTTTAAACTTTTCCGTGGCTCCTAAAACCAAATCTACGCCATCGATATCCGCCAACTCTTCCGGTTGTAATTGTGCATAACAACCGATTCCGACTACAAAAGCATCTTTGTTGACTTTGCGCGCTTGTTTGACGACAGATTTAAATTTCTTATCTGCATTTTGCGTTACGCTGCACGTATTAATCACATAAATATTGGCTTCTTCTGAAAAATCTACCCGTTCAAATCCTTCATTTTCAAAAGAACGAGCGATTGTTGCGGTTTCAGAAAAATTCAACTTACAACCCAAAGTATAAAAAGCAACTTTATTCAATTCTTTCGCATCTCTCATAATTCAAAATTTTATTTCAAAAAATAAAAACCCCTACATCTGTATTGAAAAGCATCTGATTAGAATTTGTGAACCTAAACAACACTAAATATTTCCAGTACGTTTTACCTCAACGCTAAAGGGTAAAAGACTCGAAATACAATTTTCCTCTTTAAGAGCCAGGGACAAACAACTGCTTTTCAGCTCTCTACTAATCATTCATAGATCTCTCAAAAAGTATTTTATCTTTTATTTTTCAATACGGCAAAGATACAAGTTAAAAATATGTTTCCTCAAAAATGATAAAATTTTCATTTCTATTTAAATTCAATTTATTTAGTAGTTTGGAATTTCCCAATCGAAGTCAATTATAATTACCTTTGAAGCGATTGTTAGAAAATCAACAACAAAATCTATATAGGACACACAATTTGAAGGAGTCAAGACTGCAAAGCATATTTCGAGGCTTATTTGTTTTAGGAATTTTCCTTTCCTTTTCTTGCCAAAATGAATTGAGCCCTGAACAGGAAAAACTGGTTTTCAGATATAACGAACATGCCAATATCACTTCTTTAGATCCGGCATTTGCCAAGGATCAGCGCAATATCTGGGCGGTCAATCAGCTTTATAATCAATTGGTGCAATTGGATGACAGTTTAAACATCGTTCCCGATATAGCCAAATCGTGGGATTTATCAGCTGACGGTTTACAATATACTTTTCATTTAAGGGACGATGTCTATTTTCATAAGCATGCAATTTTCGGTAAAGATTCTACCCGAGCAGTTCAGGCGGATGATGTGATTTATAGTCTCAACCGATTAAATGATCCCGAGGTCGCCTCTCCGGGAAGTTGGATTTTTAGGAACGTCAAAGAGGTTTCAGCCGTTAATGAGAGTACGGTTCAAATAGAACTGAACGAAGCTTTTCCTGCTTTCTTAGGATTGATGTCGATGAATTATTGTGGGATTCTACCACGGGAAATGGAAAAACTGGATTTTCAAAAGCATCCGATTGGCACTGGTCCTTTTAAATTCAAGCGTTGGCAACCTAATGAGAAGTTGGTTTTCAGAAAAAACAAACTGTATTTTGAAAAAGATGAGGAAGGAAATGCTTTGCCGTATTTAGAAGCGGTGGCCATCAGTTTTTTACCGGAAAAACAAAGTGAGTTTATGCAATTTGCTTTGGGGAATTTAGATTTTATGAGCGGGTTGGACGCGGCTTATAAGGATGAATTGTTGACTTCCACAGGAACACTTCGACCGCAATATGAAGAGAAGATAAAAATGGAGAAATCTCCTTATCTCAATATGGAATATATCGGCATCACCTTAGACGGTGATAGTCCGGAAGTTAATTCTCAGCGTTTAAGACAAGCTTTAAATTATGGTTTCAGCAGATCTGATATGATCACTTATTTGCGCAACGGTATTGGTTATCCTGCCAACAGTGGGTTTATTCCTAAAGGACTTCCCGGTCATGCAAAGCAATCATTTTACACCTATGATATTCGTAAAGCTAAATCGTTGGTCGATGAATTTCGAAAAGCGAATAACGGTAAAAACCCGGTGATCGAATTAGCCGCGACGGCTCAATATTTGGATATTGTAGAATTCTTACAACGGGAGTGGCAAAAAATCGGTGTCGATGTGAATGTAGATATTATGCCGGCTTCTACGCTTTTACAAAAAAGATCAGCCGGAGAACTGGAAGCTTTCCGCGCAAGTTGGATTGCGGATTATCCGGATGCGGAAAATTACTTATCACTTTTCTACAGCAAAAACTTTTCACCGAAAGGTCCTAATTACACCCATTTCGCTTCGGAGGAATTTGACAGTTTATTTGAACAATCTTTAAAATTACCCCATCTCGAAGACCGAATCGTTTTGTATCAGAAAATGGATTCGATTGTTATGAAAGAGTCGGCTGTAATTCCTTTATATTATGATGAAGTAGTTCGTTTTATGGGAAAGAACATTTCGGGATTAGGTATAAATCCACAGAACTTATTGAATTTAAAAAGAGTTTATAAAACCGATTAGTTATCGGATTTATACTGATTTAATTAGGAATACCTTAGGTAAATACTTCGTTATAAATTTTTTATTGAGTATTTTTATTTTTCTCAAAATCTCAAACTATATAATCTCCGGATTAACAAAGCCGAAAATGGAACATTTATCCGGTTTTTTGTATATTCCCACAAAATTTATGATTATCAGTTTAATTATTTCAGCATTTTGCAATTTAAATTTAGTATCAACAATTGAATTAGCTTATTTAAAATATTTAAACCACATACCTTATGGCAACTATTAAAAAAATTTTAGTCCCCACTGATTTTTCTGAAAACTCAGAAGCAGTTTATAATTTTGTAAATGAGACTGCAAAAAATTATGAAGCGACTGTAGATTTAATTTACATACTTCCTGAAGCTTCTCCATTTTTTGAATCAACTCGTGACCCTTTGGGAAATGTTTTCAAAGATAAACGTCAATACGGCAGAATCCGTAAAGAATTTATCAATAAACTTGACGAGGTCATGAAAACGCATGTAAAAAAACCCTACAGAGGTAAAACAATCGTTTTACATAACGACAAACCCTCCGTGGCCATTACCGATTTTGCCGAAAAAGAAGCTTACGATTTAATTATGATTGCTTCCCGCGGTCGAGGGGATTCTATTTTTAGTCGCGGAAGTGTTACTGAAAAAATAATCCGTGTTTCTTCTACTCCAATATTAAGTGTGAATAAAGGTTATGATCCGGATATCAAACGGATTTTAGTTCCTACAGACGGCTCTCAAACTTCCTTAGAAGTTCTTCCTTTAGCACTTAAAATCGCCAATAAGAATAAGGCCAGTATCGATTTATTGAATGTATATGTTTACGAAAGTTTTACGGCGAGAACTATTGGAGGTGATACCGGCAAATACAGCATTGATGAAATAAAGGAAAACATGTTGAATAATCTTAAGGAGTATGTCAACAATAATGCTGATCGATTGTCTTTTGAAGGTGAGGTTAATTTAGAGGAATCCCTTCACCTAAAAAATGCTGAAGGAAATATTATTGAGGTTAATCTTCGAGCAGTAAAAGCATTTTCAGCACAAGCTGCCATTATCGAATATGCCTTGGAAAACAATCAGTTAGTAGTAATCGCCACACGTGGTAGAGGCACTGTTTCTCAATTATTTATAGGTTCTACCACCGAGAAAGTTGCCAGACATTTAAAGATGCCGGTCATTACCTGTAAGCCGAAGAGAAAAGAGTGATTTGTTTGCCTTATCATTTTTAATAAATCCGTTTAACCAAACACAAAAAAAATGTCCTGAAAATTTCAGGACATTTTTTCGATTAAACTATTTTGAGTGAGATTTCCCAGTGGGAAACTCTCATATTTATTCAATAGTAAAATTATCAAAGTGCAAATCGTAATCGGCATTCCTACCAATTTTCAGTGCCAAGATATCACCGGAAGTATCTGTAACATTAACATCGTTCAGCGAAGATAAATCAAGACTTACTAAAACCCAATTTCCACCGGTATTGATTGTGCCGTTATACTGGTTATTTTCAGCAACCTCGATAGTCGCATCGGAAGACAAATCCTCTAAATTAAAAGCTTCATAACTTCCATCAGTTTTATAAACATTCAAAGAAACCGATTTGCTTGAAGATCCTTTCATATAGAAAGAGATCTTGTTATAATCTGTTGGCAAGCCATCTATAGCCGTTGCGGTAAAGACATAATCATTACCATCGGTTGTACTTGGATCTGTTGAAATATGCAAAGAAGCA
>DATGSA010000030.1:0-4496 GCA_035303085.1 Flavobacteriaceae bacterium | reverse complement strand
CTGTATCCCCAGTAGTTATTAATGGTTCTGGAGGGAGTGCAAAGATGATGAGGTGAAAGGGCGAGAGGGGATGATGAGCGCGATGGAATGATTAATAATTACCTCAACTCCTCAAGAGTTTGGGCCTTTGAAGAGTTTTTCGAAGGAAATCGATAGTACTGTCAAGTTGATATTTTGGGTTATTTACAGAGAGAAGAAGTTCTTTATAAAAAATGATTTCTCTTTGGATCCCAGCTCTTCCATTTCGACTTTGTTCTACTTAGTTTAGAGCTCTCATATAACTCAGCAAGTACTGCATCGTCCGTGCGCGGAAACAGTTACTTGGCTGTTTCAGAATAAATATTTTGATATGGTTTTTTTATTCCTAAACCAATAATGTTTCAAAGTGATTGTGGGAAAAACAAATCTATTTATATTCTGAGATTCCTGCTATAAACCTTCCCAAGAGGAGGGAATTATTTATTACTTCTGCTAAGGCCTTTTTAAATTAAAAAATCCTCAGTGATTAGCAATACCAATCGACTGAGGATTATTATTTTTCTGATAAATCATTGAATTTTTGAAGCCGATTTTTTAAAGCTCAGTTCTTCGGCAATCAATGCTTTTAATTCGCTTATTTTCACGCGTTGTTGGTTCATCGAATCTCTGTATCGTACAGTTACGCTTTGGTCGTCTTTAGATTCATAATCCACTGTGATACAAAACGGTGTTCCCGCAGCGTCTTGTCTTCTGTACCGTCTTCCTACCGCATCTTTATCATCATACAACACATCGAAATCCCATTGTAAATCATTTACAATTTCCTGAGCAATTTCGGGTAATCCATCTCTTTTTACCAAGGGAAAAATCGCTGCTTTTGTCGGGGCTAAAATTGGAGGCAATTTCAATACTGTTCGGCTTTTACCATCTCCTAAATCTTCTTCTTGTAAAGCTTTTGAAAAAACAGCTAAAAACAAACGATCTATACCCACAGATGTTTCTACTACATAAGGAATATAATGTTCTTTACTTTCGTGATCATAAAATCTCAACTTCTTTCCGGAATGTTTTTCATGAGCTTTTAAGTCATAATCCGTACGGGAGTGAATACCTTCTAACTCTCTAAACCCGAAAGGGTAATTAAATTGAATATCTACTGCAGCATTAGCATAATGCGGCATTTGATCGTGTGGTCTGAATCTATAATCCGTTTCAGGATTGAAACCTATACTCTTATACCAACTTTCGCGTTTCTTTTTCCAATGTTCAAACCATTTTAATTCCTCTCCGGGTTTGACAAAGTATTGCATTTCCATTTGTTCAAATTCGCGTTGGCGAAAAACAAACTGGCGCGCAACAATTTCATTTCTAAAAGCCTTTCCGATTTGTGCAATTCCGAAAGGAATACTCATTCGGCTTGTATTTTGCACATTGAGGAAGTTGACAAAAATCCCTTGTGCTGTTTCCGGTCTGAGATATAGATCCATAGCGCTTTGAGAGTCCGCACCTAACTTGGTGTGAAACATCAGGTTGAATTGTTTGACATCTGTCCAATTTCGGGAACCACTGACCGGACAAGCGATATCTAATTCGACAATCAAATCTTTCAACCCTTCTAAATCATCGGTTTCCAACGCTTCTGTCATTCTACTTAAAGCTTCATCCGCCTCCTTATTATACCGAATTACACGTTTATTGGTCGTCACAAATTCTTCTTCATCGAACTTGTCTCCAAAACGTTTTTTAGCTCTTTCGATTTCCTTCTTTGCTTTATTCCGACGACTTTCAGCATAGTCTTCGATCAGCACATCGGCTCGATATCTTTTTTTGGAATCTTTGTTATCTATCAGTGGGTCGTTAAAAGCATCGATATGCCCCGATGCTTCCCAAGTCTTTGGATGCATCAATATGCTGGCATCCAAGCCCACGATATTTTGATGCAATTGAACCATACTTTTCCACCAATAGTCTTTGATGTTTTTCTTAAGTTGAACACCGTTGGGACCGTAATCATATACAGCTCCAAGGCCGTCATAGATTTCACTTGACGCAAACACATACCCATATTCTTTGGCATGTGCTATAACCGTTTTAAATTTTCTATCTGTATTTGCCATAGCGCAAAAATAAACAATCCCGCCTTATTACAAAGCGGGATTGATTATTAAACATTTTTTTTTGATTAATTACTGGCTATTCTTCTTAGCTTGTTCCATTCCTTTCTCGATCATATCGTAGAATCTGTCTAACTTAGGCAATACGACGATTCGAGTTCTTCTGTTTTTCGCTTTTCCTGCTTCCGTGGCATTAGATGCAACCGGGACATATTCAGAACGACCGGCGGAAGTCATTCGTGCAGGATCTACATTGTAGTCATTTTGTAGAATTCTCACCACAGCATTTGCACGCAAGGTACTGAGATCCCAGTTATCTTTCATTACCGCAATACCTGATTTAACCGGGTCGGAGTCAGTGTGTCCTTCAACCATAAACTCGATATCCGGTTTATCGTTAACAACTGTCGCTACTTTTCCTAAGACTTCACGAGCACGTTGTGTAACTTGGTAGCTTCCACTTCCAAATAATAGTTTATCCGAGATAGAAACAAAGACCACTCCTTTTTCTACATTGACTTCAATATCTTCATCTTGAAGATTACCCAAGGCACCTTTTAAGCTGGTAACCAAGGCTAAAGTAACGGAGTCTCTTTTGTTAACCGCATCTCTTAAGGTTCTTAATTGCTTATCCTTTTCTCTAATACTTTCCAAGGAACGCTCTAAGTTTTCGGCTGCTTTTTTAGAGATTGTAGCAAAATCACCAGATGCACCTGTTAGCGCCTCATTGGTTCTTTCAAGTGTTTTGATTTGACTTTTCAAATGACCAACTTCATTTTGCGCCATATCTCGATTTCCTTTACATTCATCCAACTTTGCATTGGCTTTATAAAGCTCGTTTTCAAGATCATCTTTCTTAACTTTCAGCTCATCAAATTTTTTGTTCGATACACAAGACGTAAAAAGTGTCAGTACCGCAACGGACAAAAGGGCTAACTTTCTCATGGTTAAAAATAATTTATTATTAATTTAGAATGCAAATATATTCAAGTTATTGAAAGACAACCTCAGATTAACATAAAATTTCATCCTAATTCCCGATAATCTTTATTGACCGATCGATTAATTATGGATTAATCCACTTTACTATCTATAACCGAATCATTTAGGTATAAAACTATTCGGTCGAAAAGACTCCATTCTTCAACTCCGAAAACTTTTTTCTGCCTTTCAAATAGTATTCCCAGACAATACTTCCAATTTTGGCGTAATTCTTATTAGGTAATTGTTGTTTGCGTTTTTTATAAATTTTGGAGTAGTTTCTATAAAATCCAAAATGCGCTTTTAAAATTGCAATTGTGTGTTTGAATTTTCCATCGAAAACAAACTTGATTCCTGCCAAACCATCCAACATCAATCTCAACAAAATCAATATATAAGCTCGTTTTCCCGGGACATTTTTTAAAAGATTAAAAAGTGAGTTTCTAAAATTCAAATAGGTTTTCTTTGGATTCATCGCATCCAAAGTGGCTCCGCCTAAATGATAAACTGTACTTTTCGGAATAAACATCGCTTGATATCCCGCATTAAAAACCCGCCAACAAAGATCGATTTCTTCTTGGTGTGCAAAATAAGTTTCATCCATTCCGCCCACTTCTTCAAAAACACTTCGGCGAATTACCAGACAAGCGCCACTGGCCCAAAGGATTGGATAAAGATTATCGTATTGACCTTCGTCTTTTTCTATCGTATCAAAAATTCTTCCTCTGCAAAAAGGATATCCCAATGTATCTACAAATCCACCGGCAGCACCGGCATATTCAAAATAATCCTTTCGGTTATAATCGAGTAATTTCGGTTGAACGATAGCGGTTTTGGGATTGGTTTTTAAATGTTTCAATAAAGGAACCAACCAATTGGGCGTTACTTCAACATCAGAATTCAATAATACAAAAACGTCTTCCTTTAATAATGACAAAGCATCATTATATCCTTTTGCAAAACCGCCATTCACTTTGTTTTGAATGATACCGACTTCGGGAAAATTCTTCTGCACATACTCAACCGACTGATCTGTGGAAGCATTATCGGCCATGTAAACCTTGGCCTGTGGGGAATTATCGATCACAGAAGGGAGAAACTTTTTTAAAAGTTCAAGGCCGTTCCAATTTAATATGACTACTGCTGTTTTCACGGATGCAAATTAAACCAAATAAATTGAGATTCTGTTTTTTTATGGCTTCTCTTCCAATCCCAATCACAATACTTCTCAGTTATTCAGAGCTGCATGGAATGTGTTTTTAGGAAACGGATTTTGAGGGGGTCAATTCTTGGGTTTGCTGTTTACAGGTAAGATTGAGAATCACCTATAAGGGTCCCATCCCCGACCCTTACCGGAAGGGAAGGGGGGTTGATTTTCTCTTTTATTTGATTTTAAATTCAAAAAATATTGTGTATTCTAAG
>DATGSA010000029.1:0-2107 GCA_035303085.1 Flavobacteriaceae bacterium | reverse complement strand
CTGAAAATTGTCAGAAAGCGAATTAAAAAACCGTATTTGCTGGCTAATTTGTTTTCTGGAAAAGAAACCCATCAAATCAGTTCCTGGAATATTACTGAAACCAAAAGCCAATCCGCTTTACAAAAATTTCTATTATATATTCGCGATAACTTTTTTATTCCCGATACAGGGATTTTATGGAAAGACCCTTCCGTTAGGTTTTTAAAAAAAAATATCGCTAAAAAAAATATAGATACAATCATCACCACAGGCCCGCCACATAGTTTGCATTTGATCGGTTTAAAATTAAAATATAAAACCGGCGTAAATTGGATTGCCGATTTTAGAGATCCGTGGACCGGAATGTGGGATTTCAATCAATTAAAACTTAATCAGACAACCAAAAAAAAACATAATAGACTTGAAAAACAAGTTTTGCGCAATGCTGACCAAATAATAACAACGTCGAAAGCTACTGAATTAGCTTTTAAAAATTTAAGCATCCAACCCATCAAAACTATCACTAATGGATATGATGATGTATCTAGAACTAACTCCGTTGAATTGGATAAGGAATTCAGCATTGCACATATCGGTTCTTTTTTCTCAGTAAAACCACTGAAAACTTTATGGCAGGCCTATTCAGAATTGATTCAAGAGCATCCTGAATTTAAAAACAGATTTCGACTAAGACTTGTGGGAAAAAACAATTCTGACATGTTAAGATCGCTGACCAAATATAAGTTGATAGATTTCACCGAAGACATGGGTGATTTGCCGCATGAAGAAATGCTGTCCATCCAAGAATCTTCACAAGTTTTATTACTTCAATATACCCATGAAAAAGTCAAAGGAGTGCTTCCGGATAGTCTTTTCGAATATCTTCGATTTGGCAGACCAATTTTAGCACTTGGCCCCGATGGTTGGGACGCCAAAAAAATTATAGAAGACACTCAAAGTGGTTATTCATTTAATTTTGATGAAAAGGAAGCAATAAAATCCAAATTACTTCAGCTTTTTGAAGGTTATAAACAAAAAGATTTAAAAATGAAACCTATAAACATTGAAAAATACCACAGAAGGAACCTCACCAAAGAGTTGAGTCAACTTATCAAAAATGTGTAATAGATCGAAATCCGCAACGCAAATTTCTATCAGAAATAAACATTTTTAAATCGAAATAGGATGAATGGATTTGAAATATTTTACTTACTGAAAAAAATCTTATAAACTTTAGATTTGCTCTTCTTCCGCAGCAAATTGGACTTCATATAAATTTCGGTAATATCCATTTTCTTGGGTTAATAATTCCTTATGAGTGCCTTGCTCTACGATTTCCCCTTTTTCCATCACAATAATATTATCCGCTTTTTTAATGGTTGCCAATCTGTGGGCTATAATGATAGACGTTCTGCCTTCGGTAATTTTCTCTGTGGCTTTTTGGATAAGCAATTCGCTATTGGTATCTACAGAAGAAGTAGCTTCATCGAGCACCAAAATACTCGGTTTACTGACGTAAGCTCTCAAAAAGGAAATTAACTGACGCTGGCCGGAAGATAACATCACTCCTCTTTCTTTTACATTATAATCATAGCCTCCCGGTAAACTATCAATAAAATCATGTACCCCAATTTCCTTAGCCGAAGCGATGACCTCTTCTCTACTGATTTGCGGATTTCCAAGGGTGATATTATTTAATATGGAATCTGCAAATAGGAAAACATCTTGAAGCACTACCGCAATTTCATTCCGAAGAGATTCTAAAGTGATATCTTTAATATTAATGCCATCGAGCAAAATCTCTCCTTTATCAATTTCATAAAACCTACTTAGCAAATTGATGATTGTTGATTTCCCTGCGCCCGTAGACCCAACAATTGCGATGGTTTGTCCTGCTTTTACATCTAAGGAAATTCCGCGCAAGATTTCTTCATCTTTAATATAACTAAATCGAACATTCCTAAACTCTATATGTCCCTTGAGGTCTTTAATTTCTTTTTCACCTTCATTTCCAATATACGATTCGGTGTCTAAAACAGCAAAAACTCTGGTTGCTGCCACCATTCCCATTTGCATAGTATTGAATTTATTAGCTAATTGTCTCAGTGGTCTAAACAGGATTTGAATC
>DATGSA010000028.1:0-3198 GCA_035303085.1 Flavobacteriaceae bacterium | reverse complement strand
CGATCTGCGAGGGCGCGAGAGGGCGAAGAGGCGAGGGAGCGATTTGCGAGGGAGCGATCTGCGAGGGCGCGAGAGGGCGAAGAGGCGAGGGAGCGAAGGGGCAATTGGGCGAAAGGCGAAAGGAAATGTAATGAAAGAATGAAAAATAAGATATGTAAAAACAATTCACAGGTTCACAAGTTCACAGGTTCACTTGTTCACTTGTTCACTTGTTCACTTGTTCACTTGTTCACTAAATCACATATAAACAAATAATTTAAAACCAAAAACAAATAAAATGAAAAGAGTAATTTTTACCGCAGCGATGTTATCAGCCGTTTTGATTGGTTGTAAAGAAAACAACAAACAAAACGAAAGCGAAGAAGTTCAACAGACTGAACTACAGGAAAGCAATAACGACAATCAAGAAGTTGTTGCTTTGAACAATGATTGGTTGAAGGAAATTCAACTCGATGATGAAGGCCAAAAATGGATTGCCAATATAGAAACCACCCAAGGCGTAGATGAGATGGCTGAAATCATAGAAAACAACAATCCAAAAACTGTAGAAGATTATCGCAATTTAGCTTCCAAATTGAATGATAAAACGAATTTCATAGTAAGAGAATGCACGATGGAAGGACCTTCACATGATAATCTACATGTTTTTTTACATCCGCTCATAAAGAAAGTCAGCGCTCTTTTGGAGGTGGAGTCAGCAGAAAAAGGAAAGGAGCTACTTAAGAGTATCGAAAAGAATATTGAGGAGTATTACAATTATTTCCAATAGTTCGGAGCAAGGAAATCTGAATAATTTATGTTTTAATAGATTTCCTGTTCTTTTATAACAACCATACCTCTTTGTGTCTTAAAAGGATACAAAGAGGTTATAACAAATAAGAATCCCAATGGGAATTTCCCTTCACAATATCCACAAATCCTACAAGAAGCAAATAGCGGTTCAGGACATCTCTTTTGAGGTAAGTCCCGGTGAGCTGTTTGGACTTATCGGACCGGATGGTGCTGGGAAAACCACTATTTTCAGAATTCTCACCACGCTATTAATCGCAGATAAAGGCAATGCAAAAGTAGCGGGATATGATGTGGTGGAGGATTACAAATCGATTCGGAAATCGGTGGGTTATATGCCGGGGCGGTTCTCCTTATATCAAGATTTGACCGTGGAGGAAAACTTGACTTTTTTCGCTACTATTTTTGGGACGACCATCGAAGAAAACTACGATTTGATCAAAGATATCTACGAGCAAATTGAACCTTTTAAGGATCGTCGTGCAGGAGATCTTTCGGGTGGAATGAAGCAAAAACTGGCACTTTCTTGTGCCCTAATTCACAAACCAAAAGTTCTTTTTTTAGATGAACCAACCACCGGCGTGGATCCCGTTTCTCGAAAAGAATTTTGGGAAATGCTCAAGCGGTTGCAAAAAAGAGGGATTACGATTTTAGTTTCCACACCGTATATGGATGAGGCAGCACTTTGTGATCGAATTGCTTTGATTGAAGCGGGTGAAATATTGGATATCGACAGTCCGGAAGAAATCACAAATAAATTTCCGAAAACGATTTATCATATCAAGGCTCATAATATGTACAAACTGCTTCGAGTTTTACAGGATTATAAACATTGTTACAGTGTTTTTCCTTTTGGAGAATTCACGCATTATATCGACAAAAGAAAATCCTTTGACACCGCAGAATTACAAGCACACTTGGAAGCAGCAGACCTTGAGCAAGTCATGATTGAACCGGCAAAAGCGGATATTGAAGATGCATTTATGGAATTAGCACAAAAATGAAACAAGAAAACGTCATATCAGTTGAGGACTTGACCAAAGCCTTTGGGGACTTCAAAGCGGTGAATGCCATCAGTTTTGAAGTTAAAAAGGGAGAGATATTTGGTTTTTTGGGAGCCAACGGCGCCGGGAAAACCACCGCGATAAAAATGCTGATTGGAATTTCTCACCCCACCTCAGGAAAAGCTCAGGTGGTGGACTTTGATGTTTATACACAGCCGGAATCGATCAAGAAAAACATCGGTTATATGAGTCAACGCTTTGCGCTTTATGATGATTTAACCGTCAATGAAAACATCCGATTTTTCGGAGGAATATATGGTTTGTCAAGGTCAAAAATCAGGAAAAAAAGAAAGCAATTAATCCAAGAGCTCAATTTGGAAAATGTTGCTAACAAACTGGTGGGCTCCTTGCCTTTGGGCTGGAAACAAAAATTAGCTTTTTCTGTTGCGCTCTTTCACGACCCGAAAATTGTTTTTTTGGATGAACCTACCGGAGGAGTTGACCCAATTACAAGAAGGCAATTTTGGGAAATGATTTATAAAGCTGCTGATGAAGGGACCACCATATTTGTAACAACACATTATATGGACGAAGCTGAATATTGCAACCGTGTGTCTATTATGGTCGCGGGAAAAATAGAAGCTTTAGATACCCCAAAAAAATTAAAAGAAAAATATAATGTGGATTCAATGAATGATGTCTTTCTAAAGCTGGCAAGAACTGACAGTTGATATTCAGGATTATTAACCAGTAAGAAAATTTTATCAATATGAAACGATTTCTTGGATTTGTCAGAAAAGAATTTTATCACATTTTCAGAGATAAACGTTCTCTTTTTATCTTGTTTGGGATGCCAATTGCCCAGATTTTGCTCTTCGGATTTGCTATTACCAATGAGATAAAAAATGTTGATGTCGCAATATTGGATCAATCTAATGACATGACTACAGAAGAAATTATTCATAAAATACAAGCATCGGATTACTTTACAATCAGACAAATGCTCCGTAATGAGAAAGAAATTGGACAAGCTTTTAAAAAAGGTTTTATTAAAGCGGTAATCAATTTTGAAAAAGATTTCAGCAAAAACTTAGTCAATGAAGACCGAGCTTCAATTCAGATTTTAACTGATGCCACCGATCCGAATATCGCGAATTCGATTACAAATTATATCAATTCAATTTTATTGAGTTATCAGCAGGAACAAAATCGTGCGATTGATATAGATTATCAAATTCAACCTGAAGTTAGGATGGTTTATAATCCTGAGTTAAAGAGCGTTTTTATGTTTGTTCCCGGAGTGATGACCATAATTTTAATGTTAGTGTCTGCAATGATGACTTCCATATCCATTACAAGGGAAAAGGAACTGGGTACAATGGAAATTCTCTTGGTTTCTCCTCTT
>DATGSA010000027.1:0-6017 GCA_035303085.1 Flavobacteriaceae bacterium | reverse complement strand
CCTCGTCTTTGCAAGAAGCAAAAGCAATCATTGCTACTGCGGCTAACATTAACATTGTTTTTTTCATGTCTGATTTATTTAAAAATTAAAAATTGTTTCAAGCGACGAATTTAATGAAAATTAACTACTTATCTCAAACCTCTGCCACTTTTATTCAATTTACCTTCTTTTTTATATTCTTTTGAGATCTTATCCAAGACTCCATTGATAAACACACTGCTTTTTGGTGTACTGTATTCCTTGGAGATTTCGAGGTATTCGTTGATACTAACCTTCACCGGAATAGTAGGGAAGAACTGAAATTCACAAAGTGCCATTCTCAAGAGAATCGCATCAATATCTGCCAATCTATCCTGATCCCAATTCAAGGTTTTCCCCTCGATATCATCTTTCAAATCACTTTGGTACATCAAGGTTCGTTGAAAAAGATCGAAAGCAAAACTTCTGTCATCTTCATTTTTAAAAAGTCTTGGTAAACGCAGTGTTGATGAAGGATTCATGTTTTCTAAAATCCGTACAACAGCTGTATTGACAATAGGCAAATCGTCCATCCAAGTCAATCGATAATCTTCAAAATATTCATGAATTTTTTGGTGCGGTGCGATTATTTCTTTGAAAAACCGAACGACAAATTTTTTATCTTCTTCAAAAGTTGTTTCTCGAGTAGCTATATAGGATTTATATAACTCTGAATTCCGTAATTCATTCCAAACCATCTGCACATAACCGGGTTCTCTAAACCAATTGTTTAGTTTTTTCTTTTCCAACAATTCATTAAACGGCTCAGATTCTTCAATTTTCGCAATCAACTGATTTTCGACAAATTTCAGGTTAGGATGAATGTCCTCTTCCGTTGGTAAATATTTTGATCTCGAGCGGTCAATATAATCTAACGCATGATTTTTCACTTCAACTAAAAGGGCCAAATCCAGCAAAAACATATCGTACATATCATTCATACTTCGGTCGAGAAACTTTTTCTCAGCCGCCATATTATCAGCGCTATTTCGCGACAAAGCATATAAAGATTGCATCACTTTTACCCTGATGTGTCGTCGTGTCAACATATTTAATAGATGAAAATTATGATTAATTCGTATTTTATAAAAAAACGAAATGCAAAAATAGTATATTTAAATGAATCTAACTTATTAAACTCATCGGTTTATTGCCAAATTAAAGAGCGGTTTTTTTATTGTCTAACTTATAAAACTTTTTTCTTGTTTGACTAATTCCCGTTTAAACCTTTATCTTTGCCCCTCGTTAAAACTCAAATATTCGGAAACCCAAGAGCGTTTTAGAAATTGGTTTCATAGTGGTTTGTAGAACATTTAATCAGAATGAATTTTAGCAGCTCTTTAAATTCTTAAACAAAGCTTGGAGTAGTCTTTTCATGAAAGAATTACGATATCTCAATAAATATTTCATCAAGTATAAATGGCGAATGCTTTTAGGCTTTGTCATTACTGTATTAGCTCGAATATTTGCAGTTTACGTTCCGCGCTTTGTAGGGAATGCTTCTGACTTAATCGCTCAATATTTGGATGGTGAATTTACAGATAAAGCAGATTATCACTCCCAACTCATCAATATGGCTTTACTTATTTTTGCAGTGGCTTTAATTGCCGGATTCTTCACTTTTTTAATGCGTCAAACCTTTATCGTAGTTTCTCGTAATATAGAGTATGACTTAAAAAATGAGGTTTATAGCCAATATCAGAACTTATCATTGAATTTTTATAAGAAAAATAGAACAGGAGATTTGATGAATCGTATCAGTGAGGATGTTTCAAAAGTGAGACTCTATTTTGGTCCGGCTTTGATGAATACCGTATCAACTTTTACGATGTTTGTCGTCGTTATCATTTATATGCTTGACAGAGCACCAATTCTTACGCTTTATACCGTTGCGCCCTTTCCGATTTTATCTTATTTAATCTATAGAATCAGTCAAGCTATCCATCGCAGAAGTACTGTTGTTCAGCAATATCTTTCTCATCTTAGTTCTTTTACACAAGAAAGCTTTAGTGGAATTTCTGTTATCAAATCTTATGGAATTCAACCACAAACCAACGAAGATTTTTCAACTTTGGCCAACGCCAGCAAAGACAAACAAATAGATTTAGCAAAAGTTCAGGCATTTTTAATTCCGATGATCGCTTTGTTGATTGGCGGGAGTAATGTATTGGTGATATTTATCGGAGGGCGGCAGTTGATCAACGGGCAGATTGAAAGTGTAGGAACTATTGTTGAGTTTTTACTGTATGTTAATATGTTGACTTGGCCTGTAACGAGTGTGGGTTGGATTACCACTTTAATTCAACAAGCCGAAGCTTCTCAAAAGCGTATAAATGAATTTCTCGATGTATCGCCAGAAATATTCAATAAAACCCAAGAGCGACACGATATAATAGGTGAAATTGAATTTAAAAATGTGACTTTTACTTATGATGACACGAATATCACGGCTTTAAAGAATGTTTCCTTTACGATTAATCCCGGAGAGACCTTAGCAATATTGGGTAAAACCGGAAGTGGTAAATCTACTATTCTCGAGCTCATCGGCAGACTTTATGATATTGATGAAGGGGAATTGCTCATCGACAATATCCCAATTGATCAAATAAATCTCAATGATTTGCGCAGCTCCTTGGGTTATGTTCCTCAAGATTCTTTTTTATTCAGTGAATCGATTAAAAACAACATTAAGTTTGGCAATCCTGAAGCCGATGAAAACGAAGTTCTACAAGCTGCTAAAAACGCTTCTATTCATCAAAACATCATCGGTTTTCATAAGGGATATGATACGATTTTGGGCGAGCGAGGTCTCACTTTATCCGGGGGTCAAAAACAGCGCATTTCCTTAGCACGGGCATTGATCCAAGATCCGAAGATTTTCCTTTTTGACGACAGTCTTTCCGCGGTAGATACAGAAACTGAAGAGAAAATCCTCAACAACCTGAAAAGAATTTCCAAAGACAAAACAACTATTATTGTCAGTCATCGAATTTCTACCATAAAAAATGCCGATAAAATCATCATTATGGATGAGGGTGAAATAGTTGAGCAAGGTAACCACGAGAGTTTGATTAAAAACGGTAGTTATTACCAAGAACTCTATGAAAAACAACTCAGTGAAAAAGATAATTAAAGTTTATTTGCTTTAAAAGCTTTTTTTTATCATTTTTGAACCCGAATTGCTACAAAACCTTATATGATTATGAATGAGAATAAACACGGAGTGCATTCCAAAGTGTTAAGAGCAGGAAGGCGTACTTATTTTTTTGATGTGCGTGCAACCAAAGCGGATGATTATTACCTAACGATCACGGAGAGCAAGAAATTCACCAATGACGATGGGACTTTTTACTTTAAAAAACATAAGATTTTTCTTTATAAAGAAGATTTTGAAGGTTTCAAAAGCTTGTTAGAAGAAATGACTTCTTACATTATTCAAGAAAGAGGAGAAGTTGTCATTAGCGATAAACACCAAGAGAATTTTGATCCTTCTGAAAAATCCGAGGTTTCGGAAAACAGCTTTACAGATGTGAGTTTTGAAGATATTTAATTTTTCAAACTATCGCTAAAAAAATAAAAAACCGATTCAATTGAATCGGTTTTTTATTTATATCCCCTTTTTTATCAAACAACAAAAACAATTTACAAAGGGAATACCAATGTTAAGACATAGTTGGACATTGTATTTTTAACGGCTGCTCGATTTGAGAATCCGGTATTCAATAAGTCGTTGTTATAATTTCTTTTGTGCCAATCATAGGCGAGATCTATCTGAAAACCTCCAAAATTATATCCCAATCCTGCGGAATATCCTCTAAGATTTCCTATCGAATTATCTTTATACGGGCTTTCTTCATATCTAAATCCACCTCGAACACTAAAATTCTTTATCCTATACTCTCCTCCGGCTCTAAAAGTAGATACCGCTCGTAACCGATCGCTTATTTCTCGGTTTGCGGAACCAAAACCACTGGAGGTAAACTTGGTATTTGAAAAATCTTTATAGGAATAATCAAAGCTCAAAAGCCCTGAAACTCCAAAAATTGTCGCCACACTGGCATTAACGCGTCCCGGTGTACGAAGACTGTAACTCGGATATATGTTTGTAACCCGTGGATTGACAATTACTTCCCCAAATTCTGAATGGTAGGTTCTAAGGATTTGATTGGTTTCTTCGCTTATTCTAAACCAGGTCGGTGATTCATAAGACAACCCAACTCTTACCATATTTCCAACTCTTGCTATACCTCCTATTTGCATAGAAAATCCGCTTCCCCTAGTATCTAAGTAATTTCCGAAATTTATTTCCTGAATTAAGCTCGATCCCGGAATCGATTCATTTATAAAAGTATTTTGTCGAAAGTCAATAATATGACTGTTGAGATTTAACCCTAAATAGAAGCGATCTTGGAATGCAATTCCACCATTGAAACTAACTTTTCCATTTGTTCCTTTTTCGTAATTTTCATAAAAATGATCAAAGGTATTTCCACTGACATTAGAAGTATAACTTGTATTACCCATATCATCCGGATCTTCCGCATCGAATAAATAACCTTCATACCCTAAATATGCGGTTTGTAAACGATTGTTATTAAACCCTTCATTGGCATAGCCAAGATAATCATATAAACCACTTAACCCTTCTCCACTTCTCGGGGTAAACAAATCTAACGGCACTCCTTGCGCAAAGCTCAGAAACATATCGCTTACGGTTTCATTACTTCTTCCCACAGCTTTATATCGATTTCTAAAATTATTTATTCTGTCATAGGTGATTCCAAAACTCAGGCGTGAAACAGTTGCATTTTCGTTTTGATTATTATAGACAAAAACCATCCCGGCTTGACTCAAGTCGAGATCGTTGTTGCGGTAAGAATTGTGCCCCTCCATATAATTTGTTTCATTCTTGTAGGCTGCCAAATTCAAGGTTAATGCCGCTTGATTTGTCAAGAACACAGAAGAAGAAGCCGGATTGAGTTTAATGGCTGATAAGTCTCCACCTAAGGCTCCAAAAGCACCTCCCATCGATATAAACCGCGCAGTACCATCTAAGTTATCAGAAGAATACCTAACGGCATCGGTAATATTTTGGGCTTTTACCAAGGAGACTTGCAACAACAATAGGATTATAAGAGATATATTTTTCATATTTAACTGAATTGAGGGGTTAAAATATACTTTGTTGGGTTATTGAAAAAAGAAGAAGCCATCGATGTTTTCACAAACTTTTTAAACCTCTTTATATCATCTCATCGTTTGAAAATCCAAAATAAATGACTTCTTTTTTCTTTATCTACCTTCTTGGAGAAGAACGCATTCCTCCAGAACTACCGCCACGACTTGGAGCAGACCGTGTGCTTGGCGTTCTTGTTGGAGTCGATCGTGTTCTCGAAGGAGCTGACCGTGTTCTCGAAGGAGTACTACTCGGGGCAGTTCGTGTTCTGCTTGGCGAAGTACTTGGAGTCGATCTATTTCTCGAACTATTATAAAATCTATTAGTATTACTTGACCTCGCTCTGTTAGATTGATTATTCACTCTGGGTTGTGTTCCTCTTCTTGTACTTGGCGTACTTCTTTGGTTTACACTTCCACGACTGCGATTTCCGGCATTTATATTCTTGGGATTTCTAATCCGAGTAGATCGAGTAGATCTTTCAGTTCTTGAAGCGCGCTGACTTCTGGTTGCATCTCCGGATCGATCAGGACTGACTTGACGACGAGCATTTACGTCTCCTCTTCTATCAGTTCTTCCTGTTTCTCTTCCCACAGCTCTTCTTGCATCTCTACTTTGAGTATTCGCACTTCTTCTGCTGTTATCATTTACAGCACGACGGCTATCTCTTCCAGTGTTAACAGCACGACGACTTCCTGTTCTTGAATTAACATCGCGACCTGTATTACTACTTGCTCTTCTGGCTGTTTGTGTATTGATAGCTCTTCGACTTAAGGTATTGACATTGGACACTCCTAAACTACTACTTCTGACATTACCTCTT
>DATGSA010000026.1:0-11732 GCA_035303085.1 Flavobacteriaceae bacterium | reverse complement strand
CAATAAATAAATCGAAAAAACCCAAGAAAATATTTTAAATCCGCCGATGTCTCCCACGATTTCGGGAATCACCGTAGAGATAATCGCAATATCCATGGCCGCTAAAAACATGGTCATCATCAAAGCGACCAGAATGTAATTTCTTTTTAATTCCGGTTGAGGATTTGTCATAGCTAAAAATCAAAGACAAAAATACCGGATTTTCCAAGAATTGTAGAAGGAATCAAAAGGTATTCCTTTTTGGGGGTGAACAAGTGAACTTGTGAAGTAGTAAACAAGCATTCTCTTTTTTGAAAAGAGAAGAATCCGACGTGGGCAGACAGGATATTTCCTTTCGCAAGCCAAGACAGCTATTCCTTTATAAAGCTCCTCTCTGAAAAACTTTTCCAAAGTACAAGGGAAGATTTGAAAACTTTGGAAAAGTGCAATTTACTCTTTCGTTTGTTGTCTTTTTCTTCCAATGACAAAAACAGAGACTAAACTGACAACAGTTCCACCTGCAATAATTCCACCAACGGTTGTAGCACCCGAATAGGCTAAAAAAGTACCACATCCTATCCCTACAATTCCAATTATTAAACCGAACCATTGTCCTAAACCACTTTGTTTTGATTGGCTTTTAATAATGCTACTTTCAATAGTCATCCTATGTTTTTGTTGTTTTTCTGCCATTTTCATAATTCTGTCTGCACCATCAGGAATTATTGTATTGTATTTTCCAATAGCTTCAGGAGAGGGTAAAGGACCGGAGTGAGAATGTTCTTCTTGGTAGGTGATAGACACAAATTCACTCAAAATTTCATGTCTTTTTTCCTCAGGGATACCTTTAAAGATATCAGGATTTCGATATTCTAATTGCTGTTTTAATTGTCCTAAACCACTTTGAGTGTTTTCAGAATCTTCAGACTTATCATTATTATGGTTTTTCTCTGTCATTGTTGAATATCTGAGCCTACTTTAATTTATTCTTTAACTCAAATTTTTTCTTTGATTCCTTTATATCTCGTCCAACATTCAACCAATCACTATAAATCGCTTTAAAATCAGCTTCAACTACACTTTCGGAATAATTATATTGGAAGTAATTGCCTTTAATATTTAAAACGCTACCTAATCCCACAAGAAAATCATTTTTGGGAAGTAGAAAATCGGTTTTATATTTGAATTTAGGAGTGTTCATATTAAAAATTAGTTGGTCTTTTTGAATCTTGAAAATAGAGATATATTGATCTAAAATAAAGGATTTAACATTAATATTTAAGAGGAATTTATCGATAAGTGTAATACAAAGATAATATCATTTTACTCATTTTGCAAGTATATTATCTATAATCAAAGTAAACATTTTTATGCGGAACCCACTTAATTGATAGAAATATAGATGTTTTTTTCTCTATTTTTGCCAAATCACATGATAAAAAGAATAATTCACCTGATCTTTCTGTTTACTGCTTGGACTTACGGTCAAGAAATCAGTCCATCTTATAATTTTGAGATGGATTATTATTACGGTAGCATTATGCCGCATAGCAAAAAGATTATGCACCTGATTACCGAACATCCGGAGGGATTGTTTTTAACGGCGAATCGACAAACTTTTGGAGAGAAAGCGTGGCAATCCCGTTTGAATTATCCCGATTATGGCTTATCTTTTCACTATCAAAACAATAAAAATCCAACTTTAGGAGATTTATACGGATTGTTTTTTCATTATAATTTCTATTTCTTCAAAAGAAATTTACAATTCAGAATAGCACAAGGCTTGGCCTACAATACCAATCCGTATGACAAAAATAACAATTATCGAAATTTAGCTTACGGGGCCCAGTTTATGCCGGCTACGTATTTTATGATTTCTTATGACAAACAAAACATCTGGGAGGGTTTGGGAATTCGAGCCGGATTGTTTTTAATTCACCATTCCAATGCAAAGCTGCGTACGCCCAATACCAGTACAAATACCGTAGGAGCAAAGTTTGGGTTGAGTTATAATTTAGATCATAAAAACGAAAAAACTTATTTGCCGGATGTTTTTAAAGATTCTACTTATACGGAACCCTTCAAAATAAATCTTGCTTTTCGCGGTGGATTTCATGAGAGTCCGATAGTGGGAAGTGGTCGATATCCTTTTTATAACTTTTCTGCTTATGTCGATAAACGAATCAGTCGTTCGAGTGCTTTTCAGGTGGGAATGGATTTATTTCTCTCGCGGATGAGAAAGCGTGAAATAAAAATGATGTCGATTGTTTTCCATGAAAAAGAAGTTGATCCCGATGCGGATTACAAAAGAGTAGGCGCTTTTGTGGGATATGAGTTTTTTATATCTAAACTCTCCTTTGAACCACAGTTTGGATTTTATGTGTACAACAAGTATAATCAGGATAAGAGTATGTACCAAAGGCTGACGTTGAAGTATTATTTAACTCCAAAAATATTTGCCGGAGCCGGGTTGTTATCTCAATTTTCCAAAGCAGAAGCCATGGAGTTGTCAGTTGGAATAAGAATATAAAGTTATGCGTAGAATTATCGCTTTATTGAAAATCTCGTTTTTTCTCGGGACAATATTTTTCCTCTTGCAAGCTTGTAACATGGAATCTGGACTGGATTGTTTTAAAAAACAAGGTGAAATAATTACAGAATCGGTAAAAGTCGACTCTTTTTCAAAAGTGAATATATCCCCGGGAATAGAGTTGATTGTAAAACAAACCGAAACCCAAAGTGTAAAGATTGAAGTTGGAAAAAACTTCAGAAATGACATCACTTGGGAGGTGATTGATCAGGAACTGATTTTGGAAGATGAGAGTAACTG
The DNA here is from genome assembly GCA_035303085.1 of Flavobacteriaceae bacterium. Lineage (GTDB taxonomy): Bacteria > Bacteroidota > Bacteroidia > Flavobacteriales > Flavobacteriaceae > JAJYSO01. Next base: position 8,923 of record DATGSA010000026.1, on the reverse strand, counting down.
TCAGATGCTACGAAATTATCATCCTACCAAAGTGTATGTCAACACGCCTGATTTAAACTCGATTTATTCTTCTTCTCAATATAATATCAGTTCTGACGGTATTCTTCGTTTTCCTGAATTAAGAATGGAATCCGGACTATCTGAAGAAACCTCCTCGGGAATCTGGGAAATGCATATTGAAAATCAAAGAATCATTATTGAAGATAACGTCTCTGCTGTTTATCGAATTCAAGGAGAAACAGAGGATTTGGGGATTTGGTTTTGGGGACAAAATGGCCGTTTTGAAGGAGCAGCACTGAAAGCAGACGAAGTGAGTTTTTATCAGCGCAGCGCCAATGACATGATTGTCTTTCCGATTCATAAAATTACAGGAGCACTTTGGAGTACAGGAAATGTGGTATTGAAAAATGTCCCGCCGGAAATCGATGTAGAACAACACTTAAGCGGACATTTGGTGTATCCTTAAATAAAATTCCAATAAAACATGAAAAAGATCATTAACGTCTTTTTAAGTAACCTTTTTTAATGGTTATATTTGGCCAAATAAAAAATTCAATTTATGAAATTCAAAATAAGATTAATACCGCTGGTTTTAGCCGGGATGTTGCTTTTCGCTTCGTGTGGAGAGGAAGCAAAACAAAGTGAAACCAAGAAACCCGAAACGCAAGAACAAACTAAATCTTCACAAGATTCGGATTTTCAATATTTGTTGGAAGAATTTGGAGATGTCAAAGTTCTCAATTATGAAATTCCCGGATGGGATAAACTTTCCTTAAAACAGAAAAAATATATCTATTATTTGGTGGAGGCCGGATTGGAAGGAAGAGATATATTTTGGGATCAAAATTATAAGTACAATCTGAAAATCAGAAGAGCTTTAGAAAATGTTTACACCAATTTTGACGGTGATAAAAATGATGAGAACTGGAAGAACTTTGAAATTTATTTGAAGAAAGTTTGGTTCGCCAATGGAATCCATCATCATTATTCAAACAATAAATTCCAACCGGATTTCAGCAGAGAATATTTGCAAGACCTAATGAAGAAAACCAATACGGATTTAGAAAATGATATTTTTGAAATAATATTTAATGACGAAGACAGTAAAAAGGTAAACCTGGATACTTCTAAAGGATTGATTAGTGGTTCTGCCGTAAATTTTTATGGTCCCGGAATAACTGCCAAGGAAGTCGACCAGCATTATCAAGCGATGAAATCTCCTAATCCGGAAAAACCATTAGCTTTTGGCTTAAATTCAAAACTGGTCAAAGAAAATGGAGAGCTTAAAGATCGCGTTTGGAAAAGTGGCGGAATGTATGGAGCGGCAATCGATAAAATAATCGGTTGGTTAGAGAAAGCTAAAGAAGTTGCTGAAAACGAAAAAGAAGAAAAAGCACTTAAACTTCTAATCGAGTTTTATAAAACCGGAGACTTGCAGACTTGGGATGATTACAGTGTAGCTTGGACTCAGGCTACAGAGGGAGATATCGATTTTATCAACGGATTTATTGAAGTCTATGACGATCCGAAAGGGTACAAAGCTACTTTTGAAAATGTAGTTCAAATCACTGATTTTGAAATGTCTGAGCAAATGCAAGTGGTAGGTGAAAACGCACAGTGGTTTGAAGACAATTCACCGATTATGGACGAGTATAAAAAAGATTCAGTAGTGGGTGTTGTTTATAAAACTGTCAATGTTGCCGGATTGGGTGGCGCTACTTCTCCAACATCTCCTATCGGAATTAACTTGCCTAACCAAGAGTGGATCAGAGAACACGTTGGTAGTAAATCAGTTTCTTTGGGAAATATTATACATGCATACAGCGAAGCGGGCGGAAGTGAAAAGTTGAAAGAATTTGCTTACACAGACGAAGAAGTAGAGCTTTCCAAAGAATACGGAGAACTTGCAGATAATATTCACACTACTTTACACGAAGTAGTCGGACACGCTTCAGGAAGATTGGGCAGCGGAGTAGGGGAGCCTAAAGAAACTTTAAAAAGTTATGCTTCCACTATTGAAGAAGGACGAGCTGATTTAGTCGGCTTATATTATATGAGAGATCCAAAAATAGAAGAAATGGGGTTGACCGATGATTATCTGAAATTGTCTGAAGCCGGTTATAATGATTATATCCGAAACGGACTGATGACGCAATTGATTCGTATTGAATTAGGAGAAGATATTGAAGAGTCACATATGCGTAATCGTTCTTGGATTACCCATTGGGTCTATGAAAAAGGTAAAGATGACAAAGTAATTGAGAAGAAAACCAAAGGCGGAAAAACATATTTTGTCATTAATGATTATGATAAATTGCGTGAGTATTTCGGAGAACTTTTACGAGAAGTACAACGGATTAAGTCTGAAGGAGATTATGATGCTGCGAGAGATTTAGTCGAAAATTATGGAGTGAAAGTAGATCCTAACATTCACCAAGAAGTTTTGAAGCGAAATGAGAAAATCGCCACGGCTCCTTATGGTGGATTTGCGAATCCGATTTTGACACTTGTGAAAGACGATGATGGGGAAATCACCGATGTTGAAGTGACTCACCCAAAGAGTTTTGCAGAGCAAATGTTGCATTATTCTGAGCAGTATAGTAATCTGCCTGACGAGAATTAATAAAAATCTTTAAAATGATGGTTAAACTGCCTCAAGAAAATATATCTTGAGGCAGTTTCTTTTTAGTACATTTGCACAATCTTTAAATCAATCAGATGATTCAATCAATGACCGGATTTGGGAAAAGCAGTATTGACTTTTCTCACAAAAAAATAAACATTCAACTCAAATCACTAAACAGTAAAAGATTTGATATCTACGCCAGAATTCCTGCTGAGTATCGTGAAAAGGAATTGGTGTTACACAAAATGATTAGCGACGAAGTCAGTCGGGGTAAAATTGATTTTAGACTTTCTGTGGAAGGGTCTTCAGGTGAAGGTGCTAATAAAATTAACACATCGGTTCTTCAGCAATATATGAAGGATTTGAAAGCAGTTCTTTCCGAAGACGCTTCTGAATTAGCGCTTTTGAAAATGGCGGTTACCTTACCGGATGCGGTAACTACGGCAGAAGAAGAAATCGATGAAGAGGAATTTGAAGCGGTTAAAACCTGTTTGTCACAAGCACTTGAGCAATTGAATCAATATCGAAATGATGAAGGAAAATCCTTAGAAGAAGATTTTAGATTGCGGATTAAGCTTTTGACAGAATTATTGGAAGAAGTAAAACGGATAGATCCAAAGCGAATGCAAAATATGCGCGAACGCTTAAACAACGCTGTTGCCGAACTAAAAGTTGAAGTAGATGAAAGCCGTTTTGAACAGGAATTGATTTATTACGCCGAAAAGTTTGATATCACCGAAGAAATTACGCGTTTAAAAAATCACTTGAATTACTTTTCTCAAACCTTAGATCTTCCGGAATCCAACGGTCGGAAGTTAGGATTTATCACACAAGAAATAGGAAGGGAAATCAACACGATTGGCAGTAAATCCAACGATTTGGAAATGCAGAAATTGGTCGTTGAGATGAAGGATGAGCTGGAAAAAATTAAGGAACAAATTTTAAATGTATTGTAATGGCACAAGGTAAACTCATTGCGTTTTCAGGCCCCTCTGGATCTGGCAAAACGACTACGGTTAGACATTTACTGACGCAAAAGGTTTTTAATTTGGAGTTTTCTATTTCAGCTACTTCCAGAAAATCTCGTTCAGATGAGGTACACGGGAAGGATTATTACTTTATGAACACCGAAGAGTTTAAAAATCATATTAAAAACGATGATTTCTTGGAATGGGAGGAAGTTTATCGAGATAACTTTTACGGTACTTTGAAAAGTGAAGTGGAACGAATTTGGGCGGAAGGGAAACACGTGATTTTTGATATTGATGTGGTAGGCGCCTTGGAGATTAAAAAAATCTATCCCGAACGTACTTTGACGGTTTTTGTACAACCGCCTGATATCGATGAATTAAAAATTCGATTAAAAAAGCGAGGTACCGAAAATGAAGAGAAAATTAATATACGCATAGCGAAAGCTTCTATAGAAATGGCTACTGCTCCGCAATTTGATCATGTTATTTTTAATGACAAATTAGAAGATGCATTAAAAGAAGCGGAAAACTTGGTGAGTGATTTTATAAAGCGATGAGTTTTCTGATTTATAAAGAATTTTGTGTGAAAAAAAGGATTTGGCGAATTGTAAAAGGAAAGACTTGAGTTTCTTGGAGAGGCGGCGCAGAGATCGTATTGTAGAATAAAAAATCTACTCCGTACAAAAAAACCGTAATGGATTCAACTATCTACTTATATCATTTTTAAACAAAAAAAGTAACCACCTCATAAATTTATTGTTGAGACGGTTACTTACAAGGCTTAAGGCTTGAGGTTGACGCTAAGGATTAGAATTCAATTTCAAAATAAAGACTGCTTTGCTCATTGTCTTCGGTGATGTCTTCGCCTTTTAAAACTTCTCCCTCGTCGTTTAATAATTTCAAATTGAATACCCAATATCCGGTCATCGTTAAAGATACTTTCCCTTTATAGGTTTGAGTTGTACTGTCATAAATCAAGTCTTCATTATTAGGTGAACTGTGATTTCCCATACTCGGCATTCGTGGATCCAAAGCAATATGATAATCTTCGACGATAGAGAAATTCATCATATCTTCCATTTTGTAAAGCACAGCCTCTATATCATTGGTGGCTACTTTTGGAACTTGAGGCTCCATATAGGCCAAGATATAATGTTTTTCGTCTGCCCCTTCAAAAGATTGTGTGTTGACTAATCCGTCTGAAGTCGGCCGGATATCCAAGGAGATTGTTTCATCAAAACTTTCTCCTTTCACATCAAAGTTGAGGTTCAGTTCCCAATATTCCTCTTCATTTCCCGGCATCTGGAAAACGAGATAACCTTCGTAAATCTGATTGTTTCGTGAATTATTCAAATCGCTGTGCGGACCTGCGTGACTCATTTCGGTCATGTGCATAATCGGTTTCCACGATAATTCGGCATCATCGATAAATTCATCGGTTTCCTCATCTTGTATGGTTAAGGCTAATTTATTGTAACCTGTTTTTAGCTGAGGATTTTCTGAATATAATTCGACTAAATAATTGTTTTGAGAAAAGCTGTGGAACATATACATGTCGTCCACCGGATTTTCTTCATAGGTATTGTTGTCATCATCACTCGAGCAACTAAACAATACGATTGCCATTAAAATAAGACTTGATTTTAAAAATATATTTTTCATTTGTTGATTTTTTAAAGTGTTTAATTAATTGAAAAAGTGGCGTTTATATAAATATTGCGCCCCAATTGTGGAATGTTATTCCAATCGGTATAAGTGGTGTAATATTTATCAAAAATATTTTCTACACCTGCTTTTAGGTATAGATCATTATTGTTAAGGTAAAATTGCCTTCCGACACTGGCTGACAACAATGCGTAAGCCGGAGTTTTGTTCTCTCCATATTCCGGATTGAAATTACTTTGCGTGGCCGCTCCATCTACTGAAAGTGTTGCCATATAGTCATCCTTATTAAACTCCAAATGACTGCGATAAGAAACCGGACTGATTAACGGTAGGTTTTCACCTTCATTATCTTTTCCACGGTGATAAGATATTTGAGCATTGAGTTTTAAGGCCGGAATAAACCGATATTCTCCTGCAAGCGTTGCATTATATAATTCGGCATATTTCAAATTCTTATAAACCTTAACTCCATCTGCTCCAATAGCCATCGGAGTTAAGTCTGGGTCCACTTTTCCGATGATATAATTATAAACGTGAAAATAAGTAGCTTTTGCACTAATCTCGAATTTCGGGATTTTATAGGTCAATGATAAATTAGCTTCTGCTGAGCCCTCGGTCGTTAAATCCGGATCTCCTATATAATCATAGTTGTCAAAACTATTAAAGAGATAATTTCCATAACCTTCAGAAACCGACGGCGCTCTTTCGCCATAAGATAATCCGGCATCGATGTCAAAATTACCTGCTAACTGATGAAACTGAGCAGAGAAATTCTTTAAAAAGCGGGTGTTAGAACGATCCATATCCGGATGGAAAATCATATTGCCACTCAATCCAAAATCATCTGCCACATATTGATTGTGATAACTCAATCGGGTTGATAATTGTAAATGTGCATTTCCCAAAGTTATTCTGTCTTCAGCATACACGCCAAAGTTAGTTGTTCTGACATCCGGCCAGGTGAGCATAAACATTGGAGATTCATCGGGATCTGGCGAATACATTGTCATTTCTGCTAAAGATTTGTTGTAATAGCCATCGACTTTAAAAAGAAATCGGTGTTTATCTTTAAACAAGAGGCTTTGAGAATAGAAACCGGCGGTTTTACTCCATCCCGGCATATCCATCCGAATGGGAACATCGGGTCTTTTACTGTCATCCATCACGTGTTTAATCGTGTTGTAATACAGTTTTGTTTCCCAATTTCTCCAATTTTCTCCCAACTTATCCTGTTGATAACTCAAAGAGCTGATAAAAGCACGAGCTTGAGAAACATCCATCGTTAAAGCAGGATATCCCACATCAACGGCTTCGTCATAAATAAAGCTGCCGTGAAGAGATTTTCCTTCAGCTAATTTAACGCCTGTGTTGAGTGAAGTATTGTATTTGGTGTATTGAGAGAATTCAATTTCTTCATTTCCACCGGCTTTGTAATTATCGGCTTTGCGATAACTCGCATCTACATCGATGTAAAATAAGCTATCGGCATAACTTACTTTTCCTCCAAAAATGCGGAGTTTATTGTTGGTTTCATAACCGGATTCCAACCTACCGGTCCATCCTTTGGGTTCAAAATCACTCTTGTTCACCTTTAAATTTACCCCGCCCCCGATAGTATTTCCGAAAATTGAACCTTGTTGTCCGGAACCAATTTGCGCTTCTTCTAAGTTGGAAGTAGCTACATAGGAAGTTACCGGATCCATTTTATCGGTGCAAGCTTCGAAAATACGCATCCCGTCAATGGTAACAGCCAGGCGTTCGGAAGTCATATTGTTGATTGCCGGCTCCCACGCATAAGCGCCACGTTTTATCATCCGTAGATTTTTAGACGTTTCGAGAATTTCATCGATACCGGCTAAAGGTTTTTGTTGTCTCTGTTGATCGAATGTTCTGCTGGGCGCGATTAAAATCACCTCCATTAAATCCATTTGTCCCACGCTATCCGACAACATTTCAAATGCCTCTTGATCATTTTGGGCGCTGAGTTTAGTGAAGCATAGTAAGGAACAAAGGATAAAAGCAGAAAGTATGAGTTTCTTCTTATTAAAATATAATAACATTATTGTTGAAATTTTTGTAATGCTTTGCTATACGCTGCATAAGTCGTGTAAATGCAAAGCATAACGGTTTCCTCTGAAGAAATCAGAGAATAATTTATAGCATAAAACGAAATATTTAAGCTATGGCTCTGGGAGGTTGGAAAATTTCAAAAATAACCGACTGTGTATAGAGGTTAGTCGAATAAGAAAGTTTTTTAGGCTTGTCTATACCTATTTTTTTGAGATTAAATTTTGGAGGATTCTCAAAATAGAGAACCAAATAAACTCCGGTTTTAATTTGATTGTTGCTGTTGGAGTTTTTGTGATCGTGATCTGAATGAAGTGCGATATGGTCGTGTAAAAAACAAGTCCCGTCACATTCCATTTCCGGATTATCTTGATTGATACAAAACTCGGCGATGATATAATCTTTAAATAAGAAGTATTCTACAAACGGCCATGCGGGTTGAAAAAAGATAATAAAAGCCAGAAAAGAGAATAGTTTCTTCACTTTAAAACGCTATGTGGGATCCAAAGGACTCCGCTTAATTTGTAAGCAAAACTAACAATTATAAGAAGAAAAACAGTTGATAATAATATAATGTTTGATACTGATTTGTTAAAGGCTGAGTTGCCAAAATCGTTGAGTCGATCTGTTTAATCGATTTACACTTGTTGAAACTAAAAAATGCCATTACATTAAATTAAAAGAATTGGATTACAGTTTATGAAGTTGATTTTAGCTCCTGAGTATGTTTGAGGTTCAAAGCGGAGTAATTCTATTCAAAAATATGTTTTACGAATAAAAAACCGAGTGATTTTTAGTCACTCGGTTTTCACACAATTAACCAAAACTTAAACTTCAACCTTACTTCCATCCACCGCCGAGAGCTTCATATAAATCTATCATACTGATCAGCTGTGATAATTCTGCATTGATCACATCTAAGCTGGAGTTCAACACACTTTCTTGAGCTGTTAGCACTTCCAAGTAACTGAAGTTATTATATCCACTTTCTAAGAGTGCTTGAGAATCTTCAACTGCTTGTTCCAATAACTCTCTTTGGTCTTTTTTGATCTCGATTTTTTCTGACGCAGATTCATAATTAAAAAGCGCGTCAGAAACTTCTTTAGTTGCTACAAGCAATACGCCCCTATAATCCAATCGCGCTTGCTCTTGTTGAATTTGAGAAACTTCAAATTGCGTTCTAATTTGACGACCATTAAAAATCGGAGCGGTTATTCCTCCCAATACATTAGCAAAAAGCGAGTTGGCATCAAACCAATTATCCAATTTCAGAGATTCTATTCCCCCTGCGGCACCAATTGTAAATGAGGGGTAGAAATTAGCTCTTGCCACGTTTTTCATTTCAAAGGCTTGTCTATAATTATTCTCCGCCATAATAACATCTGGTCTGTTGCTCAACAATTCGATTGGGACGCCCACTTTCAGCTCTGTTGTGATGTTTTGCTGGTCCAATTCTGAACGTTCAATACTATGTGGTTCTTCCCCCATCAACAAAGACATAACATTTTCTAACAATCGCGCTTGATTTTTTAAATCGATCAACATAGATTTTGCATCTAAATATTGCGCTTCAGTTTGTTGAACTGCAGTAGAA
>DATGSA010000025.1:0-6209 GCA_035303085.1 Flavobacteriaceae bacterium | reverse complement strand
GAAAAAAGAAAGTTTTTGGTTGTGGATGTTGAGCAGATTGATTTTGAAAGAGAAAAGTTTTTGGTTACTAAGGTATAAAGTTGCTTTTTTTTAGAAATATTATTCATTTTGAAAATTCAAACACACGAGGTAATAAGGTTGCGGCTTTGGATTTTAAAAACTTTTACCCCTTATGAAAATATGAAATATTTTAAGTGGAATCTCAAACTCACTATGTGATGTAATCTCCAAGTTGAACGCAACACTAATAAACCTTATTACCTTAATAACATCGGTAAAACTGAGCGGAGAGTAAACCTTATTACCTTATTTTCAGCGCTTTACTTTATTCAAGTCCTAAATTCAAAACTTGGCAATAAGTTTAATCAAGCTAAGATTAGTTATTTCCTCTCACTTCAGTAAAATCTGCGGTGGGTTTTTGGTATCTATCGATTCCCTCTCGTAACCAGGCTCTATATTCATCTTTATCAGGTACATAACCTGCCGGTTCGTTTAATATCTCTTCCGTTTCCGGATCCATCAGCACATAATACGGTTGGGCGTGCATTTGGAATCTTTCAATTTGAAAATCACTCCACCTATTTCCAACCGTACGGATTCGTTTACCGGTAGTTTCACTGGTGTATTGTTCATCTTCAGGTAGTTTCTGATCTATATCGACATACAGAGAAATCAACACCACTTCATTTTTAATAATGGATTTAATTTCTGAATGACTCCACACGCGGTCTTCCATTTTACGACAATTCACACAAGCCATTCCCGTAAAATCAATCATCATCGGTTTTTCTACTTTTTTAGCATATTCTAATCCTTTATAATAATCTCTAAAAGCCAGAATATTCTGCGGTCCGGGAATCATTCCTTCAGCGATATCTTGTTGTGTATCTCCCAAAGCTCCACCGCCGCCACCTCCGACTCCATAAGGGGATTCGCTATAGTGTTCCGGTGGTAAATAACCACTCAACATTTTTAGCGGTGCCCCCCAAATTCCGGGTATTAAATAAATGGTAAAAGCCAAGGTCAGCAATCCCATTAAAAACCTTCCTACTCCAATTTTCTCAATTTTGGTATCATTGGGCAGTTGAATTTTCCCGAACAGATAAAGCGCCATCATTCCAAAGATAGCAATCCAGATTGCTAAGAATATCTCTCTTGGCAAGATATAAGCTTGCACTACCAAGTCGGCATTGGAAAGGAATTTAAATGCCAAAGCAAGTTCTAACATTCCCAGCACCACTTTTACCGAGTTTAACCATCCTCCGGATTTAGGCATGGTATTCATCCAACCCGGGAATAAAGCAAATAGCCCAAAGGGGATCGCTAAGGCGAAGGAGAATCCTGTCATTCCTACAATAGGTGCGATTCCACCTGCAGAAGCAGCTTGTACTAATAGGGTTCCAATAATTGGTCCGGTACAGCTAAAAGAAACAATGGCCAACGCTAGAGCCATAAAAAATATACCGATTATTCCTCCTCGATCTGCTTGTTTGTCCACTTTATTTGCCCAGGAAGCAGGTAAAACAATTTCGAACGCCCCCAAGAATGAAATTGCAAAAATAATGAGCAATAAGGCGAAGATAATATTAAAAGTAACGTTGGTAGACAGCTTATTTAAGGAATCTGCTCCGAAGATAGCTACGATTATCGTTCCTAAAATAACATAAATCAGGATGATAAATATTCCGTAAAGTATTGCATTTCTTTTTCCGGCAGCTTTGGTTTTACTTTGTTTGGTAAAAAAGCTAACCGTCATCGGAATCATCGGAAACACACAAGGGGTCAATAATGCTGCAAATCCCCAAAGAAAAGCAAGGATAAAAACCGTAACCAAACTACGATCTGGACCATCGGGATCTGAAGAGGCTGCACTGCTGTCTTGCAAGATGTTATCATCAGTTGTTTGTGCTGATCCTTCATCAAAAGCTTCGAAATCATCATAATTATCAAAGATTTCTGCCTTTTGTTCTTGCAAATCAAAAACCAAATAATATTCTTCGTTGATACACACCTCATCGCAGACCTGATAAAACAATTCGGTTTTGATAAACCTGGTATCTTCATCGGTCAACTTTATATCTTGGGTTAATGTTGCTTCATTTTCCCAGATAATTTCATCTATTCCAAAAACATCATTAAACTGTCTTTTGGTTGGGCTCTCTTCAGTTTTTCCCTGAGTTTGGTAACCTTGGCCATCTGCTAAATATTTAATTTCCAAGGGCAAGGAACCGCCTTCCGGGGTGTGTTGAGAAAAAATATGCCAGTTTTCTTTAATATCAGCATGAAAAACAAGTTGATATTCATCGTCTGCGGATTTCTCTACTTTTCCACTCCAATTTACCGGACTTTCAGCATTATCTCCCATCATCTGCATACCTGCGCCATAATCTACAGTTTCGGCGAACCCTGATGATTCAGGAGAATTTTCTTCTCCAAATGATTCAAATTCATCGTAATTGCTAAATACTTGTCCTTCTTCTTTTTCTAAGTCGAAAACAAGATAGTAGTCTTCGTTGATACACACCTCATCGCAAACTTGATAAAACAATTCGGCTTTAATATAGCGGATATCTTCATTTTGAAGTGTTATATTTTGGGTGATCAAGGCTTGATTTTCCCATATTATCTCATCCACTCCAAACACATCATTATACTGTTTTTTGGTAGGACTTTCTTCTGCTTTTCCATTGGTTTTATAACCTTGTCCTTCGTTCAGGAAATCTATTTCTAAAGGCAAAGAACCTCCGTCGGGCGTATGTTGAGAAAAAACGTGCCATCCGTCTTTAATTTCTCCTTGAAAAATCAAATTGAAAGAGTCGTCGGATTGTTTTTCCACCTTACCCTTCCACTGAACCGGACTCTCCCCCATTTCTAAACCCGGCACCTGGGCATTTAAGGTTGCCAATCCAAATACCAGAAAAAGCAGAGAGAGCAAATATTTTATTTTAGCCATTTTATTTTTAGAATTTTATTTTCGCTTTCTTTTATTCGAAAAGCCTCGTGAATGCGGTGTCCTACGACCCAAACAACGGTGTTTTCAGACAGTAAAACCCAGGTATTTTCCTTTTCAAAAAGATTCAGCTTTTCATCTTTTAAAAAATCGCTGACTTTTTTATGACCTTTCATTCCAAAAGGCTGAAATCTATCCCCGGGACGCCATATCCTCAACTTCAACGGATATGTTAGTTTTTTGGCCGCAAGATAGGCTATTTGATTGTCTAATTCTGCGACATTAATAACACTTTCACAAATCAATTTTCCTGCGGGGAAATTAATGATTTTTTCACCCTTTTCAATCAAAATCTCGGGTTTTTCTCTTTCTGTATTAGCACTTAAAATTATATGATCTCGATCTTTCAACAATCTGTGAGATTTTGATAGAATTATTTTTCCGGATTCTCCATCTAACAGGTCAATCATGTCTTCCCAGGCAGTAAAGTTATATTCATTTAAAAGCAAGTACAGCACCGCCGGAAGATTCGGTTGTGCTTTCAATTTTTTAATATCAAAATATCGAAGACCTCCTTCTTGATGTACTATATTGGCTTTCAACGCTTCCGCATAATCCTGATTTAACCTGAAAGCGTCTTTTAGATGATTTTGGGTCAAGGAAAAAGCTTTAGAAAAATCAGGGTTTTCTTTTTCCAAAACAGGTACAATATGATGACGAATTCGATTCCTTACGTAATCATCGGACAGGTTGGTAACATCTTCTTTCCATTTTAGATTCCGGTTTTTAGCAAATTCTTCAATTTCTTTTTTGGGGAATTTTAAAAGTGGACGGATGATATTTTTGTTTTTGGGAGGAATTCCTGTAAGGCCTTTCAAACCGGTTCCGCGCAACAAATTGATAAAAAATGTTTCCATGTCATCATTTAAGTGATGAGCGGTTAGTAGGTATTTATATTTTTTTTGACTCAACAATTCGGCAAACCATTGATATCGCTGATTTCTCGCCAACAGTTGTATCGAGGCATCCTTTTGAACCAATTCAGCAGTATTAAACTTTTTCACCAAAACCTCAACGTTGTATTCCTCGGCCAACTTCCGAACGAATTGCTCATCAGCATCGCTTTCTTCGGCTCTAAGTTGATAATTGCAATGGGCCAAGGCAAATTTTAATCCGGCCATTTTGCAAAGATGAGTTAACACCACACTGTCTATCCCACCGCTAATTGCAATTAAAAATTGTTCTTTATATAAAAACGAAAAGTTTTGTTGAAGATGTAATTCGAATTCTCGTTGCATATATCTTATAAAATTCCTTCATCGGCAAAACTAAAATAAGCATTTTGCGTAACGATTAAATGATCTAGCACTTTTATATCCAAATACGATCCGCCAACTTTTAATTTCTTGGTAAGGGTTTTATCTGCCTGACTGGGTTTCAAGGTTCCTGAAGGATGATTGTGGGTTAGAATCAAACAAGTAGCGCCAATCTCTAAAGCCCGTGAAAATATCTTTCTTGGATCTACCAGAGTTCCGGTCATCCCCCCTTTTGTCGATTGTTCTTTCAGAAGAATTTTATTGGAATTATTGAGATAAATCACCCAAAATTCTTCGTGGTTTAAATCTCCTAATATCGGTTGCATCACCTCAAAAACAGATTTGCTGGAAGTTATTTTTTTTCTGATTAAAGCTTCTTCTCCTCTTCTTCGACGTCCCAGTTCGAGTGCAGCCACAATCGTGACGGCTTTTGCAGTTCCTATCCCTTTAAACTTCATCAATTGATTGACCGAAACTTTCCCGAGCTCGTTGAGTTTATTTTCGGAACGGGATAAAATTTCTCGCGATAATTCTACTGCACTTTTATTTCGGCTGCCCGAACCTATAATAATTGCGATTAACTCTGCATTACTCAAAGCAGCTTTTCCCTTACTGAGCAATTTCTCCCGCGGCCGATCTCCTTCTGCCCAAGATGTAATCGGAAAGTAATTGTTTTCTTGCATCGCTCAAAGTATTTTGCTCAAGTTTCACTTGACTAAGATAGCTAAATCCAATGAATTAACTCCTCAAAATCTAAACCGCCATAATTACCACTGCTCATCAACAGCAATATTTTGTCCTTAAAATCTGTGTTTTTCAAGTGCTGCTGAAATGTCTTCGGCTCGACAAAAACCTTTAAATTTCGATGTTTAAAAGCGTTTTCAATCTGCTCAATTTCAATATTCTCCAGACCTTTTATCTTCACCGCTTCCGGTGAATAAAATACTATTGCCTGATCGGCAGCTGCTAAAGTAGCTTGATATTCTTTTAAAAAATCTGCATTTAAACTGCTGTAAGTGTGCAACTCAAAACAAGCTAATAATTTTTTATCCGGATATTGATCTTTTACCGCTTTGGTAGTAGCTTTCACCTTAGACGGACTGTGTGCATAATCCTTGTAAACCACGGTGTTTTTGTTTTCAGCAACCTTCTCCAGCCTTTTTGAAGCTCCGGTAAAACTAGATATACTTTGATAAAAAGCATCTTCATCGACTCCCATTAATTCACAAATTATTTTGGCACCTGCCAGATTATTCAAATTGTGTTTTCCGAAAATTTCCAAAGGCAGTTCGCCGGCTTTTGTTTGCAACAAACTCTTTCCGTTTTCAACACGGTATTTCGGAGTGGAATAAGGGATTTTCTTAGCCGGACGCGTTGATTTCTCTACTAAATTCCGTAAAATATCATCTTCTTCATTATAGACCAAAACACTATCCGATGTCAATGTTTCTATAAAAATTTCAAATTGTTTTACATAATTCTCAAAAGTGGGAAACACGTTGATATGATCCCAAGCAATTCCACTCAACAAGGCAATATTTGCTCGATACAAATGAAACTTAGGTCGCCGATCTGTGGGAGACGACAAGTACTCATCTCCTTCTAACAACATATATTCGTTGTCTTTAGTGAGGTGAACCATCGTATCAAAACCTTCCAATTGCGCCCCGACCATAAAATCAACTTCCGTTTGCGCTGCGTGTAAAACGTGTAAAATCATTGCGGTTATACTGGTTTTTCCGTGGGAACCGCCAATAACCACTCGAGTTTTATCTTTTCCTTGTTGATATAAAAAATCGGGATAGGAATAAATCGACAGTCCCAACTGCTGCGCTTTTAGAAGTTCCGGATTATCTCTTTTTGCATGCATACCTAAAATTACCGCGTCCAAATCCGAAGTGATTTTTTCAGGGAACCATCCAATCTTTTCGGGCAATAACCCC
>DATGSA010000024.1:0-9132 GCA_035303085.1 Flavobacteriaceae bacterium | reverse complement strand
ACTCCCAAGATGACATCGTTGCTTCTGAAATGCATCTACCCGTCGATCAAAAAGTCTTGATAAAAATGCGTTCTCAAGATGTTATTCACTCAGCTTATTTCCCGCTATTCCGAGCACAAATGAACGTAGTTCCGGGAATGGTGACCCAATACGCGATTACTCCAACGATCACTACTAAAGAAATGAGAGAACGTGATTATATGAGAGACAAAGTAGAGACCATTAATGATTATAGAAGAAGTGAAAGCGAAAAATTAGCAATACTGGGAGAAGAAGGTTTAGACGATTATAAATTTGATTATTTCGTACTGTGTAATAAAGTTTGTGGTACCAGTCACTATAATATGCAAATGAAAATCATAGTGGAAGAACAAGATGAATTTGAAGAATGGCTCGCCCAACAAGAGACGTTTGGAGAGAGCATGGAAAAGAATTAGAATCGTTTATAATTAAAAATATATCGATATTTTAACTTTGAAACAGCCAAAAAATTAAACTGGTTTTTCTCAAATTAAAATTATAAACGGTAAATTGCAAATTAAGGTATTACTCTGAATATTATAAAATTTAAATAAAGTAACTAAAATATGTCAGCAACATCAAACGTAATGGCAGCAGGTCAGGAAGATCATAAAGAGACTTTCATTACAAAATATATTTTTAGTCAAGATCATAAAATAATTGCAAAGCAATTTTTGATAGTAGGCATGTTTATGGCCCTTATCGGCACTTTGATGTCGGTTATGTTTAGAATGCAAATTGCTTGGCCGGAACAATCTCAGCTTCTTTTCAAAATTTTCTTAGGAGAAAAATGGGCTCCCGGCGGTGTTATGACTCCTGATGCTTATTTGGCATTAGTGACCATGCACGGAACGATTATGGTCTTCTTTGTAATGACTGCAGGGCTATCCGGAACCTTTAGTAATTTCCTTATTCCTTTGCAAATCGGGGCAAGAGATATGGCATCAGGATTTATCAATATGATATCTTCCTGGCTCTTTATTACTTCTTGTGTTATTATGTTAAGCTCTCTTTTTGTTCAAGGCGGACCAGCGATGGGAGGTTGGACAGTCTACCCACCATTAAGCGCTTTACCCGAAGCTCTTTCAGGATCGGGTACAGGAATGGCATTATGGATGATTGCCATGGTATTTTTTATTGCACAATCTCTATTGGGATCGATAAACTACATCGTTACCATTATCAATCTCCGAACAAAAGGAATGACGATGACCCGTTTACCATTGACCATTTGGGGACTTTTAATTACGGCGATAGTTGGAGTTTTATCCTTCCCTGTTTTATTATCTGCTGTACTATTACTCTTCATGGATCATAGCTTTGGAACCTCTTTTTATTTAAGTGATATTTATATTCAAGGAGAAGTATTGGCACACGAAGGAGGTTCTCCCGTACTCTTCCAACACCTTTTCTGGTTTTTGGGGCACCCGGAAGTTTATATCGTGATTTTACCGGCAATGGGAATTGTATCCGAAGTACTGGCTAATCACGCAAGAAAACCTATTTTTGGATATAGAGCGATGATCGCTTCTCTGTTGGCTATTGCATTCTTATCCACTTTAGTATGGGGACACCACATGTTTGTTTCGGGAATGAATCCATTTTTGGGGTCGGTGTTTACCTTTACAACATTATTGATTGCTATCCCGTCAGCTGTAAAAGCCTTTAACTGGACTACCACAATATGGAAAGGAAACCTGCAACTCAATCCGGCCATGCTATTTTCTATAGGAATGATATCTACTTTTATTTCCGGAGGTTTAACCGGAATTGTAGTCGGTGACAGTACGTTAGATATTCACGTTCACGATACTTATTTTGTAATCGCCCACTTCCACTTGGTGATGGGAATATCGGCTGCCTTCGGATTCTTTGCCGGAATCTATAATTGGTTCCCAAAGATGTACGGAAAAATGATGAATAAAACCATGGGATATATCCATTTCTGGGTGACTATGGTAGGGGTTTACGGTGTCTTTTTCCCGATGCACTTTGTCGGATTGGCAGGACTCCCACGTCGATATTACACCAACTCCGCTTTTCCATATTTTGATGATATGATTAATGTCAATATTTTAATGACAGTTTTCGCAATTATTACAGGAATCATACAACTGTTGTTTTTATTCAATTTCTTTTATTCGCTTATCTATGGACCTAAGTCTCCACAGAATCCTTGGCACTCCAACAGCTTGGAGTGGACTGCTCCGGTTGAAAGAATTCACGGAAACTGGCCGGGAGAGATTCCACACGTATACAGATGGCCGTATGATTACAGCAAGTTGAATCTTGAAGGAACAGATTATGTCATACCCGGACAAGATTATATTCCACAAAATATACCACAAATGGAAAATGAACCCGAACCGGAGATTTAATCTTAAAAATCTTCCTTATCTTACGAAGCCTTTTTCATCATGGAAAAGGCTTTTTCTTTATCTTTGTTTTTATGAATGAAAATTTAGATCCCACAGGACATCACTTTTCTCAAGAGGAGAAAGATATCGATCGGGCATTGCGTCCTTTGAGTTTTGATGATTTTGCCGGGCAAGATACGATTCTCACAAACCTAAAAATCTTTGTCCAAGCTGCTAAACAGCGAGACGAAGCTTTAGATCATACTTTATTTCATGGCCCCCCGGGGTTAGGTAAAACCACGCTTGCCCATATTTTAGCTAACGAATTACAGGTGGGCATTAAAGTCACTTCCGGACCTGTTTTAGATAAACCGGGCGATTTAGCTGGTTTATTGACCAACTTAGACGATAGAGATGTTTTATTCATCGATGAAATTCATAGACTCAGTCCTATTGTCGAAGAATATCTTTATTCTGCCATGGAGGATTTTCGCATTGATATTATGATTGAATCAGGCCCCAATGCTCGGACGGTTCAAATTAATTTAGACCCTTTCACCTTAGTTGGTGCCACTACCCGATCGGGATTATTAACCGCTCCTATGCGGGCAAGATTTGGAATTTCAAGCCGTTTAAAATATTATGACACGGAATTGCTATCTGACATCGTTCAGCGAAGTGCAGAAATTCTAAACGTTCCCATCGATTTGAATGCCGCCATCGAAATAGCAGGACGCAGCAGAGGAACGCCAAGAATAGCCAATGCCCTATTGAGAAGAATCAGAGATTTTGCGCAGATAAAAGGCAACGGTAAAATAGATCTTGACATTGCTAAATTTGGTTTGAATGCCTTAAACGTTGATCAATACGGTTTGGATGAAATGGACAATAAAATTCTTCGAACAATTATTGATAAATTTAATGGTGGCCCGGTAGGAATCACCACCTTATCAACAGCTGTCAGTGAAAATGCTGAAACCATCGAAGAGGTTTATGAGCCTTTTCTTATCCAGCAAGGTTTTATCAATCGGACGCCAAGAGGACGAGAAGCCACTGATCTGGCCTACAATCACCTTGGTAGAACAGATAAAAAAAATTCATCAAGAAACTTATTTGATTAAAACATGGAAAACCAACCTCAATTTGGTTTACAATTTGAATAAGGAATTGCAAAATTAATATTGAATATTATGCTTGAAAATAAAGGTTCATCTACTCCATTATCAGATTTGGGAGAATTTGGTCTAATTGATCATCTTACAAAACATATAAAAATCCAAAGGAGTTCAACAAAATTAGGTGTTGGCGATGATGCTGCCGTACTGAACTTTGAAGGGGACGACGTTTTAGTAGGAACAGATTTATTAGCCGAAGGCGTACATTTTGACTTGGGCTATATGCCCTTAAAACACTTAGGTTACAAAGCCGTGATTGTCAATCTTTCCGATATCTACGCCATGAATGCCGAGCCCACGCAAATCACCGTATCCTTAGGACTTTCTAACCGGTTTCCGGTTGAAGCGGTAGAAGAATTATATAAAGGGATGTTGCTCGCTGCCAAAAACTATAAAGTTGATTTGGTTGGAGGAGACACCACCTCTTCCCGCTCGGGTTTAATTATCAGTATCACCGCATTAGGAAAAGCAAAAAGCGAAGATGTGGTCAAACGAAGTGGGGCCAAACCAAATGATTTATTAGTCGTTACAGGAGATTTAGGTGCGGCTTATATGGGATTACAAGTCTTAGAAAGGGAAAATGAAGTATTTAAAGTAAATCCAGATACTCAGCCTGATCTGGAACCGTATAGTTATATCGTAGAACGTCAACTCAAACCTGAGGCGAGGAAAGATATCCCCAAGCTTCTCAAAAAACTGGGTGTAAAACCCACTTCTATGATAGACATCAGTGATGGTTTATCGTCTGAAATCATTCACCTTTCTAAAAATTCAAAAACCGGAATGAATTTGTTTGAAGAAAAGCTTCCAATAGATCCTACAGTCATAACGGTTTGTGAAGAATTTAATCTCGACAGCACTACGGTAATTTTAAATGGCGGAGAAGATTTCGAGCTCTTGTTTACCATAGCACAAACAGATTATGAAAAGATAAAAGGAAACCCCAATCTCACTGTAATCGGGCATGCAACCGAAGAAGCTGAAGGCATCCATATTATTACCAGAGCAGGTGAGAAAATCGAACTCATCGCACGAGGTTGGAATCATATGGATTCAGAAGAATAAATTTTTATACCCCCTACTCTTGTTTTCAACCTGGCAGTTTCAAAACAGGTAGGGGTGATTTTCATTACTCTTTTATGATTTTTACCAATTTCTCCAAATCCTCCTTTTCATTATAGTAATGTATCCCAACACGAATCCCATCTCCTCTTTGTGAACAGATAACATTGTTATTTTGCAATTTATCAAATAACTCTTGATCCCCTTTCAAGTTAAATATCGAGGAGTGATCAGTGCGTTTTACAACTGTTTCTTCTAACAGCCCCAGTTCTGTAAACGCTATTTTAGCCTGTTGCTTCAGATTTTTTATTCTATTTTCAATTTTATCCATACCTATTTTATCCAGAAAACTTAAAGCCACTTTTAGACTTCCAATATTACCCGGACTTAAATGATTTCCCTCGAACTTTCCGATTAGTGTATCTCCTTGTTCTTTGTATTTCCCCAATTCAGAGGCGTACCCCAAGTTTTTTGGTTTGATAAACTCTTCAATGCCGGGTTTAAACATAAAAAACCCATTTCCCAACCCCGCTCCTAACCATTTATATCCACTGGCACCCAAAACATCTAACCCGGAATTTTTAAAGTCGAATTTTTCAGTTCCTAAATGTTGTGTACCATCTCCTATAAACAAAGTATCGGGAAAATCTTTTTTAAGTTTTTTGATAAACTCAAAATCAATTTTCATCCCGCTAATCCATTGCACTTGACTGAAAATAAAAACTTCCGGTTGATCTTTTTCAAAAGTTCGATAAATATCCTCTTCTAAATTCGAATTTATTCCGATGTATGAAACCTTGAAATCTCTCGATTCGACCGCTAAATTGATAGAAGGGTAGTCTTCTTTTACAAGCAACACTTTTAAACCGGGTCTCAATCCTTCTAAAATCGCATTGAAACCAAATGAAAAGGCAGGTAATAGAGCGATATAACCCGGATCGGCATTAAAAACTTCTCCTATTTTCTCTCTAACTTCAGGGAAAATCATCCTATTATTTTCCATCATTTGGCTTCCGGTTTGGTGTAATTCCGTTAGTAGATTTTTGCGAAACTCATGTACATCATTGGAAATAAGACCGATTCCCGGGGTATTGAAATAAGTAAGTTGTTGACTGGCTGGTAAATTCTTTTTAATATAATCCATAAATAGGGTTTTGACCATAAAAATACTAAATTTGACCGAGATGGATTAATCCTTAACTTGACAAAAATAAAAATATGACAATCACGATGGTTGCCGCTGCCGGCGAAAATAATTCTTTAGGAAAAGAAGGCAAACTTCTATGGCACTTACCCCACGATATCAGGCGTTTTAAAAAACTGACCACCGGTCATCCGGTCATCATGGGAAGAAAAACTTTTGAAACACTGCCTAGCCCTTTGAAAAACAGAACTAATATTATTCTTACCAGAGATAAAAATTATCAAGCTGAAGATTGTATAGTTGTTCATAATTTGGAGGCTGCCCTTGAAGCTGCTAAATCAGCAGAAGGAAATGAAGAGATCTGTATAGTTGGTGGCGGAGAAATTTATGAATTAGGAATGCCTTATGCAGACAAAATAGAACTGACCTTAGTGCATCAAAAATTTGAAGAAGCCGATGCTTTTTTTCCGGAATTAGACTATTCTCAATGGGAGTTATTAACTGACAGATACCATTCCAAAGACAAATATCATCGATACGACTTCACCTATTTAACTTATCTGAGAAAATAAAATCAATTATCGATACTTTATTAAAAAATATAGCTGAACAACAAAGACTTGAGTTAATCAAAAGCAAACCTCTACACGGAGGAAGTATCAACCAAGTTTTTCTGTTAGAAACGTCCAAAAAACAAATCGTAGTTAAAATTAACAAGACCGATCGGTTTCCGGGAATGTTTGAAAAAGAAGCAGCTGGTTTGGAACGTTTAAGAGAAACGGATTCGTTCAAAATTCCTGAGGTTTTCAATTATTCAGCGCTCGACAAACACAGTTATTTACTTTTAGAATGGTTACCCCCCGGAAAGAAAACTTCGACGTTTTGGGAGTCTTTTGCTAACAACCTCGCTGCGTTACATCAAAACACCGCTTCAGTTTTCGGATTGGATATCGATAATTATATTGGAAGTTTACCGCAATACAATAAGTCCGATCTCGATAATTCAGCCAAATTCTATATCGAAAAGCGATTACAACCTCAATTTAAAATAGCTGCAGAACAAGGGTTTCATTTTAAAAACCTCGATAATTTTTATCGACAATTAGAACATGAAATTCCCGATGAAAAAGCTTCGCTAATCCACGGAGATTTGTGGGCAGGTAATTTCTATTGCGCAAAAGGAGATATTCCCGCATTAATAGATCCTGCGGTTGCGTATGCTTCCCGAGAAATGGATATTGCTATGATGCAATTATTCGGAGGTTTTCCGTCAGACGTATTTACAACTTATAATTCGATTTTTCCCTTGGAAAAGGATTGGGAACACCGCATTGAGATTTGGCAATTGTACTATCTGTTGGTTCACCTCAATCTTTTTGGCGCCGGGTATTTATCCCAAGTTAAAGGCATTTTATCTAAGTATGCTTAAGGGTTAATGTATTAAATCTGTTATAATGATTTATTTGTGTGATAAAACTGACGAGTCTGGTAGCCGCGTAGTTGTTTAGCCAATTGATCTTTTAAGCCCGATGAATTTTGAGTTGAATTCACCGGAGTTGAACACCTTTGGTATTATGGAGGGTAAAGAGCATTCAGCTTCAAACTACGCTGTACTTATATGAGGTTGTTTTTATTGAATCCCTCCGTAATTCTTCAGGCATTACAAGGAATTACTTTTCTTACCCATTCGTAAAATCACTTACCGACCCAGTTATCGAAGCTATTCTACAACAATATAAAAGGTCAACAAATCACAGGTTTATAAATGTCATCTGTGCCCAAAGTTTTATTTTTTTATCGGATTTCCAATTTGACACTACCACATACTGTTTAATAATTTAAAAATCACCCATCTCATCTGTCTTAGCGCCAATTTTTCAATTTCCAAAGAAAAATAATTCAACTTGATTAAGGATAGCATCGTAATAAATCCGATATTTATACAGATATGTTTTACAAAACTGAATCAAGGCTTATTACACCAGAGTCTTTCTCTAAAAACGAGAGCAGAATCAAGCAATATTTTTAAGGAATTATTTTAAGTTCAAGAATTAGTATTTTAAAATCATTAATTTCGCTTGAAACTCTTATTATCATAATTTATGGGTAAAAAAATCATCGGACGAACAGATAAGGTAGATTTTCCTGAATTGGGATTGGAAAATATCGATATTAAAATAGACACCGGCGCTTATACTTCCTCGATTCATTGTACGGAAATCACAGAAAAAGAAGGAAGGCTAACTTGTTTCTTTTTAGACAGGAAAGATCATTTGAACAACAAAAAAAAATTTACATTTGCAGATTATAAACACGTAGTAGTCAAAAGCAGTAATGGTGCAGTTCAGCATCGTTATGCTATAAAATCAACCATAAAAATATTTGGAAAAACTTATAGATTAAGCTTGTCTTTAAATGACCGCAGCGATATGAGATTTCCGGTTTTAATAGGACGCAAATTTTTAAGTGGAAAGTTTATTGTTGATCCCCAATTGAAGGATTTATCAGTTAAAGAAAAAAACAAAACATGAAAATTATAGTTTTATCGAGAAATAAAAATCTGTATTCTACTCAGCGGCTTGTAGAAGCCGGAAAGAAGCGAGGTCATGAGGTAGAAGTTATCGATCATCTCAAGTGCAATATCACCATCGAAAAGAAAAACCCACGAATCTATTATAAGGGCGATTTCCTGGGAAATACAGATGCTATAATTCCCCGAATCGGAGCATCGGTAACTTTTTATGGCACTGCCGTAATTCGTCAGTTCGAAATGATGGGAGTTTTTACAACTTTAGAATCAGAAGCTTTAGTAAGAAGTCGTGATAAATTGCGAAGTCTTCAAATTTTATCCAGAGCTAAAGTAGGTTTGCCTAAAACAGTGTTTACCAATTACTCCAAAGAAGTAGAAGACACTATTAAACAAGTAGGCGGCGCTCCTTTAATCATCAAGCTTTTAGAAGGCACCCAAGGTTTAGGTGTGGTTTTAGCCGAAACTAAAAATGCTGCCAAGTCTGTTATTGAAGCGTTTAATGGCCTGCAAGCAAGGGTGATGGTTCAAGAATATATCAAGGAAGCCAAAGGAATGGATATTCGTGCTTTTGTAGTGGATGGACATGTGATTGGTGCTATGAAAAGAAAAGCTAAAGATGGTGAGTTTAGGTCAAATCTTCATCGCGGTGGTACAGCAGAAGTAATTGAATTATCAACCCAAGAGGAAATCGCCGCAGTCAAGGCCGTCAGAGCATTGGGATTGGATGTAGCCGGTGTAGATATGTTACAAAGTAGCCGCGGTCCACTTATTCTTGAAGTTAACCCTTCTCCGGGTTTAGAAGGAATTGAGAAAGCTACAGGAATAAATGTCGCCAGGTCTATT
>DATGSA010000023.1:0-7979 GCA_035303085.1 Flavobacteriaceae bacterium | reverse complement strand
AATATCCGTTACGGTAGGAATATCAAAAGTTTCAGAGACTTTGCGTAAAATTTTTAAAGCTTTCTCATCACCAATTCCCGTGAAACTGTCCAAACGACTTCGGTTGGCTTTTTTAAAACTGCCTTTAAAAACATAAGGAATTTTTAGTTTATCGGTGATTTCAACAACTTTTTCTGCAATTCTTAAAGCCATATCTTCGCCTTCAATAGCGCAAGGCCCGGCAAGCAGAAAGAAGTTATCGGCATTGGTATGTTTTATTCTTGGAATCTTATCAATATTCATGGTCAAGTTATTTTAAAAACAAAGATAAGCGATTTTAAATGGAGGGGTTGATTTCTATCAAAAAATAACCGATAAAGAAAAGCTGATTGGTGCACAACTAAATACCAATAATATTAAGAATAAGAAGGAATTGGTGAAAAAAAACAGCAAAAATCAGCTTAAAAACCTAAACAAATTAAATTCTCATTGATTTCTTATAAAATCATTAAAATATTTCTTAAATTTATTAGCTCAAAACAATTTAACTATGCGTAAGATTCTTCTCATCGGATTATTTTTCTTAAGCTTCTCTTGTGTGAGTGTTCCTAAAGAAGCGCCTGAACTGTCTCAAGAATTGAAGATTCAGTTAGAAGAACTTCAAGAAGCACATCTGAATCTAATTTACAAATTTTTTGATGGGAAGAGAAAAGAAGTAAGAACGTTTATAACAGAGGAATGGTCGCCCTTATTTGCTGAGAACTTTTTTAATCAACCCACTATAGCAGATGCTTGGAACGATATTGTAGCTTCTGACGACAAAGAAGCTCGACTCGAATTTATCAGTATGGTTGCTCCGGAAATGCAATATCAATCCGAAAAAGCTTATCAAGAAATCGTTGCGCCTATTGACGAATTGGAAAATCTTTTAGTCCAAGCAGTGATAGAAAAATACAATCACAGTTTTCAAATCAACCAAACCTTAACTGATTATCTGTTAGCAGCCTCAAAAACTTCTGACATCCGAGATACTTATTTACAAAAATCCGGAATTGAACCGACAAAAGTTGATGATGTGATCGATCAGATAGATTTGTGGATCGATCAAGCGATGCAAGGAGGGGAAAAACTTGAAAATTTGGAAGTAAAGTTGAGTCGGTTAAAAGAGCAATTAAAAAGATTGTTGTTGAATTTTAAAACTTAAAACTATGTCTGACCAAACACCAGAAAATGGAAATAAAGTAAATTTAACTTCTGCTAACATTCATAGAGCAGCAGAAGATGCAGCGGAAGAAACCAATATGCAATTGGATGCGCGGATTGCCTCCTTAACCAAATTGACACAAGAGGACATTAGCTATACATTCCCGACCAAAGCCGACAAACAAAAATTGGATGAGTTGATTACGATTTTAAATTCCAGTATGAGTCGACAGCAAAAAATTAATGCTATCATAGACAAATCCGAGCGGTTTGCGGGGATTATTATTTCGCTCTTGGGAAAAATTATATAAAGCGATGGGGAATCTGTTTTTAAAAGGGCCTGAAGTTACCGAACTGGTAATTGAAGCCAGAAAAATCAAAGACAGTGGAAAAGTTTTTTCTGATATTGTGGATGATAAAGGAAACCAATATGTCGATTTTGTTCAGCAGGGTGGCGGGATGTTGGGAATTGGATTGACCGGTTATACCTATATTTTGGAACAAGCCGGAATTCGGTTTTACAGTTTAGCGGGAACTTCAGCCGGTGCTTTAAATTCCTTGTTAATGGCTTCGATGAAGAAAATAGGAGAACCCGTTTCGGTTAAAATTCTGACCATCCTTTCCAAAAAAAACTTATTTGATTTTGTAGATGGCCCTTCCGGGATTAAAAATCTGATACAACGACAAATTGAAGGAAAAAAGGGATTGGTGTGGTCTTTAATCTGGAACTCTTTATCGATTTATTTCTCGTTGAAAAATAATTTTGGACTGAACCCCGGAAAAGAGCTGTATAATTGGATTGAAGAACAATTGCAGAACAATGAAATCCACACTTACGCCGATTTGAAAAACTTGCGCCAACGACCGGATAATTTATATCATCGATTAGGAGACACCAAAGAGATCAGCCGACCAAAAATTTCTTTTATCACTTCAGAAATTACCACGCATAGCAGAATTGAACTCCCAAAAATGGCAGACTTATATTGGGAAGACCCCAATACGGCTTCTCCTGCAGAATTCGTGCACGCATCTTTGGCAGTACCTTACTTTTTTTATCCTTTTGAAAAAACAGATATTCCGCGAGCAGGGGAACGAGATGAAAAAAAATGGATGAAATATGCCAGCTTTTCAGGAAAAATTCCAAACAAGGTTAAATTTGTAGATGGCGGTTTGTTATCCAATTTTCCCATCGATGTTTTTCATATCAATGGCGTTCCTTCTCGACCAACATTCGGTGCCAGACTAAGTGCTTTTAGAGATGAATATGCACCGACAAACACCGTTTTTAAATACAGCGGGGCAATTATCAGTACGATGAGACAAATCCATGACTACGAAGTTATTTTGAGAAATCCGGATTATAAACAACTGATATGCAACATCGATGCAGACAAAGAATTCAATTGGTTAAACTTTAATATGTCAGCCGAAAAACAACAACAGCTTTTTATCTTGGGAGCGCGAAAAGCACTGGCTTTCTTAAAAAAATTCAATTGGGAGCATTACAAAGAAACCAGAAGAAATGGGTTGAAATAGTGTGATTTTGGGAAAGTGTTTATTGTGTTGGTTTTGGAAAGTTAACAAAACAGCAATCATAACTGATTTGTCATATTGTTTGCCGCGCCGAATCGGCATATCACGTAGCGTTATTTTAGTTCAGTTTGTGTAGATCTTCAATACGTAGGAAAAGGATTACGCGATATTCTGAACAAACTTCGCCTGCGTCTAAATTTATCAGGATGATACGGCAGATTGAAATCCGTCCACTCACAGTTCACTTTCTCAGTTACTCCCAAATTATTCTATGACGTTGTCATTCCAGACTCGATTCGGAATCTTAGTATTATGGAATTGGAAATCTTTAAGGAGATTAATGCAAAATGGAAGTTGAAAATGTCAATTGAAGCGGGCAAACAGAGACGATTATCGCATTGGCAGTTGAGATCCTGAACCAAGTTACCATTGGTATATTTGCGCAACCTATATTATAATCGGATATTTATATTTTACTACCGCGTTACAATAGTTTGTTTTTTTAAGCTATAAAGTTCAGCTTTTCATTTTCAAAAACCTTGTTTACAATTGCAAAAATTATCACTTAAGTTGACAGGAATGATCAATGATGCGGGAACTCGGAAAACTTGGAGGAATTCTCTCACATTTTTTGTCTATTATGACGCTACAAATCCTTTTGAAAACACCTCTCAAAACATACCCACTAAAAAATCAGCAACCTATTCATAATGAGAAAACTCAGAATCAAAATAAATTTATAATGTAGGCTTTGTTTTCCTGTAATAAGCTTATCTTTGCAACCCTTAAAAAAAGGTTTTAAAAATGGCAGATATTAGAAATATAGCAATTATTGCGCACGTCGATCACGGCAAAACAACCTTAACGGATGAGATTATGCATTACTGCAAGGTTTTTCGTGATAATGAAGAGGTGGAAGATTTAGTGTTGGATAGTGATGATTTGGAGCGCGAAAGAGGCATTACAATTACCTCCAAAAACGTTGCTGTAAAATATAAAGACACCAAAATAAATATAATCGACACTCCCGGTCACGCCGATTTTGGCGGGGAAGTCGAGCGTGTTTTGAATATGGCAGATGGGGTTTTGTTATTGGTAGATGCCTTTGAAGGACCGATGCCGCAAACCAGATTTGTCTTGCAAAAAGCAATTGATTTAGGATTAAAACCTTGCTTGGTGATCAATAAAGTGGATAAACCCAATTGCACGCCGGATGAAGTGCTTGAAGAAGTATTTGATTTGATGTTCGAATTAGGGGCAGAAGAATGGCAATTGGATTTTCCGGTGGTTTATGGTTCGGCTAAAGAAGGCTGGATGAGTGAAGATTGGAAACAACCTACTGAAGATTTGGAACCTTTGATGAAAATGATTGTAGAAGAAGTTCCGGAGCCTAAAGTGGAAGATGGAAGCTTGCAAATGCTGGTCACTTCTTTAGATTACTCTTCTTATACCGGACGTATCGCTATCGGTCGTCTGCAACGAGGAGTTTTAAAAGAAGGGATGAAAGTTTCTTTGGTTAAAAGAGAAGGTGGAATAACCAAGTCAAGAGTTAAAGAGCTATACCTTTTTGAAGGTATGGGAAAGATAAAAGTGAATGAAGTTCACGCCGGAGATATTTGTGCGATTGTAGGTTTGGAAGGTTTTGAAATTGGGGATACCGTTGCCGATGAATTAAACCCGGAAGGAATGCCTACTATCCAAATTGATGAACCAACGATGAGTATGCTTTTCACCATTAACGACTCTCCATTTTTCGGAAAAGATGGAAAATATGTTACTTCTCGTCATATTAAAGAACGATTGGATAAAGAGCTCGAACGCAATTTGGCGCTGAGAGTTGAGGAAGCAGACGGTCCGGATCGGTTTAATGTTTACGGTCGCGGGGTGATGCACTTGGCGGTTCTAATCGAAACCATGCGCAGAGAAGGGTATGAATTGCAAATCGGTCAACCACAAGTAATCATTAAAGAAATCGATGGGAAACCACATGAACCTGTCGAGGAGTTAACTATTGATTTGCCGGAAGAACTCTCCGGAAAAGCGGTAGAATTAGTCAGTCAGCGGAAAGGAGATCTTTTGAAAATGGATGCTCACGCGAGTAGAATTACATGTGAGTTTATTATTCCTTCAAGAGGAATTATCGGCTTGAGAAATCAATTGTTGACTGCAACTGCAGGAGAAGCTATTATGGCACACCGCTTCAAGGAATTTCAACCTTTGAAAGAAGGCGTTCCGGGAAGACAAAGCGGTTCGATGGTTTCGATGGAAACAGGAACTGCGATTACTTATTCCCTTGATAAATTACAAGATAGGGGAAGGTTTTTTGTAGATCCGGGAGAAGATATTTATGAAGGTCAAATTGTTGGTCAAAACAATAGGCAAGATGATATTGTGGTCAATATTACCAAAGGAAAAAAACATTCCAACGTCAGGGCTTCCGGTTCTGATGAAAAAGCAAATATTGCACCTGCGATTAAGTTTAGTTTAGAGGAAGCTTTGGAATATATTCAAAAGGATGAATATGTTGAGGTAACACCGAATCATCTGAGATTGAGAAAGATTTACTTAAAAGAACACGAACGTAAAAGACACAACATCGATTAGAATTGGTGATATATACAAATAAAAAAGAGCGATTTTCTTAAAAATCGCTCTTTTTTATTTGTAATCAGTTTATTAATTAAACCAATAAAGTAAACCAGTTAAAATCAATATTACAATTATGATGGAAATTCCATAAATAATTTTCTCCCGCCTTTGTTCTAATTTTGTGGCTTTCTGTACGCGAATTTTCATTTCACGGATTTCACTTTCAGATAATTTTTTGAAATTTAGTAATGCTGGATCTTTATAATCTGCGTATATGCCTTCTCGATTATTCTCTTTAAATTTGGCGCGTTTCGATGGACGTTGGGCTCGGTTTTGTTTCATCCGATTATTCATATCTTGAACATGTCCTCCAAAACTCATTTTCTGCTTCTGCCTTTTAAAAAGAAATACCTTATCAAACTAAAATAAGTAATTTAGAGAGATTATCCGAAATATTTCGAAGGAAATTGAAAAGTTATACCGATACTGGGGCTTGTCGAAGTATCTAAAAGTTGTTTTCAATTCTGTTCTCGATACAAAATCTTCTCCATTCTGTTTCAATAATATTATCCCTGAAACTCACTTTAATTCTTTATTTCTGACTGTTCTGCCACTTTGATTATTTTATTATTGGATTAAAACGACGTCAAAATGTTTCTCGATAAATTAGATTGCGTTGATAAAGCTAAAACACCACTTTATGACGTTTAAGATTTATGGAGAAATTAATACGCGAACAATATAATCTTTGTCGTTTTTTTAGAGAAGGTAGGAGGCGTTCAGTAAATGAATTGGATAGTTAATTATTTATCTAAATCTAAATAATAAAGCTTGGCAGTTTCTTCTATTTCCTGATCTAAGTTATCATCAAGTGAATAAGAATGCAATACCCATTTATCATTTGGCTTGTAGAATTTAAAAATAAACCGAATGGGTTGACGGTCATATTTCACAAGATAGGAATAAAGTTTAAAGCTTTCGGCAAATTCTTTTTTCGTAATAAGTTCATATCCGTAATATTGGCCCATATAACTTTCAGTGAAACTGTTAACAGTACGAATAATTTTTTCAATGTCATCTTTGAATCTTAGTGTCCATTCGTTAGTTTCATACAACTCCTTTACAGCTTTTCCGGCATCTTTGTCATAAGTTTCAAAAAAGTCATCTATCAATTTTTGTGGACTGGCCTGAGCAAATAAAACTTCTGATAATGAAAGTGATATTATAATCAATGCAATAAATGTTTTTTTCATAATCTTTTGATTTTAAGATAATTGTCAATTACAACCAGTTAAATGGAGTAGGAAGATTTTGTCACGTAACACGAGATTTTGTTGCAAGGTATCATTTTTTTCTAATTTAAGTTTTGATTATCTCGATAACCATGAATCTTCCTACTATCAAAAAACAATTA
Source organism: Flavobacteriaceae bacterium (assembly GCA_035303085.1). GTDB lineage: Bacteria > Bacteroidota > Bacteroidia > Flavobacteriales > Flavobacteriaceae > JAJYSO01. Next base: position 1,258 of record DATGSA010000023.1, on the reverse strand, counting down.
AAAGAAAAATCTTTTGACTTGTTTAGAACAAAATAAATTATCTGATAAACACTGGTTAGAAAAACCGGACAACTTAAATCACTTTATTATCGCTCCATTTTCCATATTGTTTCCTGGATTGACAAAAACCAGTTTTCCATCTTTGCTTTCAGTCATTAAGATCATTCCTTCACTGAGAACCCCGCGGAGTTTTACCGGTTTGAGATTCACGATTACACTCACTTTTTTACCGATTAGCTCTTCTGGTTTATACTGTTCTGCAATCCCCGATACAATTGTGCGATGATCGATTCCGGTGTCTACTTTAAATTTTAAAAGCTTTTTTGCCTTTGGAATTTTTTCCGCTTCTAAAATTTCTCCCACGCGAAGATCTAATTTGGTGAAATCATCAAAAACAATTTCCTCTTTTTGTGGAGGAACTGCCGGCTGATCAGTTTGGTTTTCTTTTTTGGAAGCTTTGAGTTTGGCCAATTGCTTTTCTATTTCTTCATCTTCTACTTTTGAAAAGAGAAGAGCTGTTTGATCAATTTTATGTCCTGCCTCTAAAAGTGCTGGTTTTTCCTTCGGGTCATTCCATTTAGGTGGCTCTTCCATATTTAATAATCCAGCTAATTTTTTAGAAGTAAACGGAATAAAAGGTTCGCTCATAGGAACCAAAGCAGCGGCGATTTGCAGAGCAGTGTTCATAATAGTCTTTACCCGCTCCTCATCGGTTTTTATCAACTTCCAAGGTTCTTCATCGGCGAGATATTTATTCCCCAATCGTGCTAAATTCATCATGGTTGCTTGTGCTTCTCGAAAACGAAACCTTTCAATCGACTTTCCTATTTTTTGAGGTGTTTCCTGTAAAATCTGTAAGGCTTGTTTGTCAACTTGACTATAATCATTCGCCTTGGGAACTATTCCACCGTAATAATTATGGGTTAAAACCATTACTCTGTTGATGAAATTTCCTAAAATACCAACTAATTCAGAGTTATTTCGGGTTTGAAAATCCTTCCAAGAAAAATTATTGTCTTTGGTTTCCGGAGCATTCGCGTTTAAGACATATCGCAAAACATCTTGTTTTCCCGGGAAATCTTCCAAATATTCATGCAGCCATACCGCCCAATTCCTTGAAGTAGATATTTTATCCCCTTCCAGGTTTAAAAACTCATTGGCCGGAACATTATCAGGTAGGATATAATCTCCTTGAGCCTTGAGCATCACCGGAAAAATAATGCAATGAAAGACGATATTATCTTTTCCGATAAAATGA
>DATGSA010000022.1:0-2185 GCA_035303085.1 Flavobacteriaceae bacterium | reverse complement strand
TTGGTCGACTTGCCCCTTGATAAAACAAGAGCTTTTTTTGCCGAATTAGAACTCGACGATTACGACACGCAAGTCGCCAAAAGGCTATTAAAAGAAATCAATTCAAGATTAGAATTTTTGTCCGATGTGGGGTTGGATTATTTAACCCTAAATCGAAAATCTAATTCATTATCGGGCGGAGAATCGCAACGAATCAATATCGCCACTTCTTTGGGGAGTAGTTTGGTCGGTTCGATGTATATTTTGGATGAGCCTTCCATCGGTTTGCACCCCAGAGATAATGAAAGATTGGTAAAAGTATTGATGGATTTACGAGATTTAGGCAATACAGTTATCGTTGTTGAACACGACGAAGACATCATGAAAATTGCCGATGAAATCATTGACGTCGGCCCGGAAGCAGGAACTTTAGGCGGAGAAATTGTCGCTGCCGGTAACTATGATAAAATTCTAAAATCAAGTTCCCTGACTGCTAAATATCTCAAAGGAGAATTGAAGATTAGCGTTCCCGAGAAGCGAAGATCTTTTAAGAATTACGTCGATATTATTGGAGCGCGAGAAAATAACCTCAAGAATATCGATGTGCGTGTTCCACTCGGTTGCTTCACGGTGATCACCGGAGTTTCCGGAAGTGGGAAAAGTACTTTGGTGAGAAAAATTCTCTATCCCGGACTTCAAAAACAATTGTTTGGACAAGGCGCAAAAGCCGGCCAGTTTACGGAGGTTAAAGGAAAATACGGAAACTTAAAAAACATCGAATACATCGATCAAAATCCGATTGGCCGATCTTCCCGATCCAATCCGGTTACTTATATCAAAGCGTATGATGATATCAGAAAGCTGTTTGCCAAACAAAAATTATCCAAACTGCGAAAGTTCAAACCGAAGCACTTTAGTTTCAATGTTGACGGCGGACGGTGTGAAAAATGTAAAGGCGAAGGCGAGGTAACTATTGAAATGCAGTTTATGGCAGATGTGCATTTAGAATGTGAAACTTGTAAAGGCAGAAGATTTAAAAATGAAGTTTTAGAGGTCAAATTTCATGACAAATCTATTTATGACGTGTTGAGTATGACCATCGATGATGCCATTACCTTTTTTGAGAAACACGAAGAAGAGAGAATTCAAAAACAACTTAAACCTTTGCAAGACGTAGGTTTAGGATATGTTACTTTAGGACAAAGCTCTTCCACCTTATCCGGAGGAGAAGCGCAACGTGTCAAATTAGCTTCCTTCCTCGGAAAAGGACAAACCAAAAACAAAACCTTGTTTATTTTTGATGAACCCACCACGGGATTGCATTTCCACGACATTAAAAAACTCCTGAAATCGTTTAACGCCCTGATCAAAAAAGGACATTCAGTATTGGTCATCGAACACAACATCGAATTGATCAAATCCGCAGACTACATCATCGACTTAGGCCCCGAAGGCGGAGAAGAAGGAGGCCATGTGGTAGTCAACGGAACTCCGGAAGAGATAATCAAACACAAAACCTCTTATACCGCAAAATATTTAAAACCGAAATTGGAATGAGTTTATATGAGTTGACGGGTTGCGGGTTAGCGGGTTACGAGTTGGAAATTGAAATATAAAAGAGGTTGAGGATTAATGGTTTGAAAACCCGAAACCCGAAACTCAACCCCTGTTATGCTGTTCCTCCCGTGGCGGATCAGCATCTTGTGCAAAGCTATTCCAGTAATACTTGTTACGTCTTTTATTGATTATGGAAAAGCATAGTGACATCCGACAAGCGAAATACCGTGCGCGAATCTTTATATAAACCCAATATAAAATCTTTTCCTTTCATTTTGTGAACTCTAATCAGGAATAAATACTAACTATAGTTCATAAACATAATGTTTTCTTGTTTTACACCGAAATTTTTATGGTTTTTATGAGTGCTATCCCTGATGCAGGTTGTATGACGTAGTTGCGTTGTATATTAAAACTTGACCTCTGAAGAATTGACATATCGAACCCCGCGTTCCTGCAATTCCTGTTTCTGTTGTTCAAAAGCTTTTGAATCCAACGGTTTGGAGCCGTCTTCGATCAGGATGCACTCAAATCCGAAATCCAATGCGTCTTTAATAGAGAAGTACACACAAATATCACCCGCCAGGCCCATTACATAAAGGGTTTTTATTTCTTTTTCTTTGAGATAACCATTCAATCCGGTGTTTCT